>NZ_JZWY01000331.1:0-3898 GCF_000966955.1 Streptomyces sp. NRRL S-495 | reverse complement strand
ACGGGGGAGGATCGGCGGGGTGGTCGGCCGGGACGGCCGGTCCGCCGGTCCCGTGAGCGAAAGGCCCTGCCGTGGAACTGTTCGACGATCCGTTGCCTCCCGTCCCTGGCCCGGCCGGTGGCTCCCGGGTAAGCGGGGAGCACGCATGACGGGGGACCGGCGGGGCGAAGGGCGCTACGGCGAGGCGGTGTTCCGGCCGGAGCAGGCGGGGGAGGGCGAGCGGATCGACTTCGGCGCCCTCGCCTACGACGAGGTCACCATGGCCCGACTGCACGCCCTCGGGGTCGGCCCCGGGTGGCGCTGCCTCGACATCGGCGCCGGTACCGGAACGGTCTCCCGCCGGCTGCTGGACGAGGCCGGAGTGGCGGAAGTGCTGGCCGTGGACCGCGATGTGCGCTTCCTCGCCGAGCGGGCCGTGCCCGGGCTGGAGGTGCGGGAGGCCGACATCACCGCCCCGGACTTCGCCCCCGGCCGGTTCCGGCTGGTCCACGCGCGCTTCGTGCTGATGCACCTGCCCGACCGCGAGCGGCTGGTCCGGGCGCTGGCCCGACTCGTCGAGCCGGGCGGGGTGCTGGTGCTCAGCGACGCGGTCGACCTGACCGGCGACCGGGTGCCCCGCACCCCGTACAGCACGGCGATGCGGGCGATGTGGCAGGGGCTGCGCGCCACCATCGGCACCGATGTCTCCCGCGTGCCGTCGTACCCGCAACTGCTGCGCGCGGCGGGGCTCGAACGCGTCGGCGCCGAGATCCACGTACCGCCGCTGCTGCCGGGCAGCCCGATCAGCCGGTTCTGGGCGGACACCTGGGAGCGGAGCCGGGCCGCGATGCTCGCCACCGGTCTGGTCGACGACGCGGCGGTGGACGAGGCGGTTCGCTACCTGGACTCCGAGGACTGCGCCGCCCTGGCGGCCGGCATGCTCACCGCCTGGGGGCACCGGCCCTCGGCCCGCCCGGCCTGACCGGGGCCTGTTCCCCGGCCTGACCGGGGCGCGTTCCCCGGACCGGCCGGGGCGCGTTCCCCGGGCCGGCCGGGCCGAATTCTTCGGCCCGGCCGGTGGTTCATCGCACTCCGAGGGGTCAGGCCACTTCCTCGGGTGTCCGCCCGCCGACGAGCGCGGCGAGTTCGCCGAACGTCCGGTGGGTGACGATCTCGATCGCGTCGATCTCGATCCGCAGCTGGTCCTGGATCTCGGCCGCGAGATAGACGGCCACGACGGACGTACCGCCGGACTCGAAGAAGTCCGTGTCCTCGGTGACGTCCTCGCATCCGAGGAGCTCGGTCCACAGTGCCGCCAGGCGGCTGTTCACATCTGCCACGTCACACGTCTCCTGACTGCCGGTAGGCATGCTGGGGAGAAGTCCCGCCGGAGGTGGCGGGACATTCCATGGGGAACACCAGGTGGGACGAATCCGCCGAGGAAGCGCGGGGATTCACGCCGGGGAACCGGCCGGACCCGCGACCGCGAACACCGGCTTCAGCGCCCGGTCGCAGGCCCAGGCGGAGGCCAGGTCCTCGGCCACGATGCAGTACATGACTCCGTTGTTGCCGTCGAAGGCGTTGGTCAGCACGATCCCGGTGCGGGTGCCCGGGTCGTAGCGGAGACCGGCGCTCTCCACGGCGGCGAGGGCGGCCGCGAACGAGGTGGTCGCCCAGCCCTCCGGCCACACCCGTTCGAGGATGATCCGGTCCTTGCCGAAGCCCTCGCCCACCACGATCCCGCCGATCCGGCCGTAGATGTGGGTGGAGCCGGTGACCCGGCCGTTGTACTCAGTGAAGAGCACCTCGCGGTCCGGGGTCACGATCGCGTCCGGGCCCAGGACGCCCCGGTAGCCGATCGCGTGCAGCGCCTCGGCCAGCCGGCGGCCGCCGGTGACGATCCGGTCGAGCACCTCCGGTTCCAGGCCCTGGGACGGCATGATCTGCCCGACCGCGTAGGGGGCGGAGAGCAGTTCGCCGTCCCCGGTCAGCTCCACGCCCTCCTCGGTCAGGAGGAACTCGGAGAAGAACGCGGAGCTGTCGCGCACGTAGCGCTCCGCGACCGGCCGCCCCCGGCCGCCGGCGGTCAGCCACTCCCACCGCTCCCGCAGGTAGGACCGCACGTCCTCGCGGCCGGCCACGGTGATCACCCGGCGGGCGCCGATCGGGCGGAAGCTCTCGCCCGTCGTCAGGATCTCGTTGCCGCGCCCGCCGGAGAGGAAGTCGTGCTTGACCATCACCGGGCCGCCGCCGAGCAGGTCCATGATCGCCTCCTCGGCGACCTGGGGGCTGACCAGGACGGCGCCCTCCGGCATCGGCACTCCCGCGCCGCCCGCGACGGTCCGGAAGGCCGACTTGCTGTTGACCATCACACCGCCCGCCTGGTCCACGAAGCCGTGGCCCGGCATCGCGTCCCGCAGGCCGAGGGCGGCGGCCAGGCGGGCCACCGCCGCGTCCGGCCACAGGGCGGACAGATGGGTCACCTCCCGCTCGCCGACGGCCAGTTCGAGCGCCTCGACGAACTCCGGGTCGGCCAGGCGGGCGGGGGAGAGGGTGCCCTCGCTGCCGGCGTGGGCCGGCGGCACGACGACCGTCAGGCTCTCCCGCCGCACGCCGGTCAACGAGGTCACGTAGTCGAGGAACTCCTCCTCGGGGCGCACTGGCAGGACGAGGACGTCGCCGTCCTCGGCGAACCAGGCGATCCGCTGCACCCACCAGCCGGTCCAGCCCCGGTCGGTGCGCACGTCCTCGCTGAAGTCGTTGCCGATGAGGACGCGGGTGGAGTGCCCGGTCCGGGCGGCCGTCCGCGCGGGCCGCGCGCTGGGCAGGATCAGCATCGGTTCTCCCGTTCGATCAGGTGGGCCATGGTGGCGACGGTGGGGGCGGCGAGGATCTCCAGGAGGTCCAGTTCGACGCCGAGTTCGGCCTGGAGTTCGGCGAGCAGGGTCAGCAGCTGGATCGAATCCCCGCCGCTGGCGATGAAGTTGCTGTGCAGGCGCGCCGACGGGATGCCGAGGACCCGGCACCAGACGTCGGCCACCGCCCGCTCGGTCGGGGTGTTCGGGGCGTCGCCGGTGTCGGCCGGGGCCTCCTCCGGCGCGGGCAGCGCGGAGCGGTCGCGGAGCGGTCGAGCTTGCCGGTCGGGCCGAGCGGCAGCCGCTCCAGGGCGACCACCCGCCAGGGCACGGCGTGCTCGGGCAGGGTGCGGGCCAGGTAGCGTCCCAACTCCTCGGCGTCCGGCGGGAAGGCCGTCGCCGGGGTCACGTAGGCGACCAGCCGGGTCGTCGGCCGCCGGGTGTCGACGGTCAGCACGGCCTCCGCGACCGTGGGGTGGCCGCGGAGCACCGCCTCGATCTCCCCGGGCTCGATCCGGTGGCCGCGGATCTTGATCTGCCGGTCCCGGCGGCCCAGGAACACCAGCGCCCCGTCGGCGCGGCGCCGCACCAGGTCGCCGGTGCGGTAGAACCGCGTGCCGTCCGGCGCGGTGCCGAACACCCCGGCGGTGACCTCGGGCTGGTCCCAGTAGCCGGCGGCCACCCGCTCGCCGCGGACCTCCAGCTCGCCGCGGAGTTCGGTGGGGTGCCCGTCCGCGTCGACGAGCCGGATCCGCACCCCTTCGACCGGACCGCCCACCGGGAGGGCGCCGCCGCCGAGGTCGGCCCGGCCGGCGAGGTGCTGGGCGACCAGGGTGCACTCGGTCGGGCCGAGGCCGTTGACCAGGGCGCTGCCGTCGGGGAAGGCCCTGAGGAAGCGGCGCAGGTCGTGCTGGCCGGCCTCCTCGCCGCCGAGCACCACGACCCGGACGGTCCCGAGCGTGGCCTCGTGGCGCGCCGCGTCCTCGGCGAGGTCGCCGGTCAGGTGCCGGAAGACGGTCGGGGTGCAGTGCAGCACGGTGGCCCCGGCGGCGGCGAGCCGCTCG
>NZ_JZWY01000330.1:0-1221 GCF_000966955.1 Streptomyces sp. NRRL S-495 | reverse complement strand
GTGCAGCACGGTGGCCCCGGCGGCGGCGAGCCGCTCGCGCAGCCGGGGCGCCGGCAGCAGCGGGTCCAGCACATGGAGGGTGGCTCCGGTCAGCAGCGCGCCGTAGAGGTCCATCACGGCCGCGTCGAAGGTGTGGCGGGCCAGCAGCGGGACCTGGTCGCCCGGGCCGAGGCGGATCCGGTCCGCGTAGGTGAGCGCGTGCGCGAGGACGTTGCCCCGGGTCTGCATCACCGCCTTCGGCTTTCCGGTGGACCCCGAGGTGTGCAGGAGGTACGCGAGCGCGTCGGGCCCGGCGGTGGGAGCCTCCCCGGCGCCCGGCGGTGCCTCGGCGGTGGGGCCGGGGTCGGTCGGCGGTGCCTCGGCGGCGGGGCCGCGGTCGGTCGGCGGTAACTCGGCGGCGGGGCCGGGGTCGGTCGGGTCCAGGGGGACGATCTGCCGCCCCCGGGCCAGCAGCGAGGCGCGTTCCGCGAGTTCGGGGTCGCAGAGGATCGCGGCGGCGTCGACGTCGAGCAGCAGTCTGGTCAGCCGGCCGTCCGGCTGCCGGGGGTCCAGCGGGACGTAAGCCGCGCCCGTCCTGAGCACCGACCAGGCGCCGACCACGGCGCCGATGTCGTGGGCGCAGAGCAGCGCGACGCGCTTGCCGGGGCCGCCGAAGCGCCGCAGCCGTCGCGCCGTCGCGGCGGTGACGCGCTCCAGCCCGGCGTAGTCGAGCGCGCCGGAGGGGCCGGTCACGGCGGTGCGGTCGGCGTGTGCGGCCGCCGTCCGCAGGAACCGGTCGACCAGGGTCTCGCCCGGTCCGGCCGGCGCGGGGGCGGTGAAGCCCGCCGGGGCGGGCAGCGACCAGGGGGCGGCGGGCGGCTCGTCCTGCACCCGCAGCTCCCGGACCGGCCGCCCGGGGTCGGCCAGGGCCTCCCCGAGCAGGGTCAGGCAGTGGCCGAGCATCCAGACGGCGGTGGAGCGGGACAGCAGGCTCGTGTTGTAGCGCAGGCACAGGTTGGCGGTCCCGTCCTCGCGCTCCAGCGACAGCGCGAGGTCCGGCGCCGCTTCGCGCAGCTCGCGCTCACCGGGGTGGCCGGCGACGGCGCGCAGTTCCGGCGGCGCGGTGTCCGGGTCGGCGGTGGCAGCGGCGGCAGCGGTGGCGTTGGTGGCAGCGGCGGCCGCGTCGTGGACGCGGGCGAGCTCCTCGGCGAACGGGGCCGCGGGCCGCAGCCGCAGGAGCAG
>NZ_JZWY01000339.1:0-27020 GCF_000966955.1 Streptomyces sp. NRRL S-495 | reverse complement strand
CTCCGCGGCACCCCCGCCGAATAGCCCCACCCCGCCGGGCCCTTGCACGGTGCCTCAAGTCGGTGCCGCCCTTGGGGGAGTGGGAAGTCGGTGTCGTCGACTTCCCACTCCGGGCCCACGTCCGTGGAACTGGGCTCAACACGTGGGCCCCCGATCGGGAAGCCGATCGGGGGCCGATACCGAGCTCTCCCACCCGCATGCCTACGACGGAGGACCGTTGGGGGAGGGCGGGCGAAATGGCCGACGGGTTCTCGGCCCGCATCGTGCCGTCCCGTTCGCTAGGTGGTGGCCGGGTTCCACCTCGCAGGTCGGTTCGAGCCTGGGAAGTGGGAAGTCGGCTCCGTCGACTTCCCACTCCGGATACACGAGGGCCCCGGCCGGGAGTCCGGTCGGGGCTCACGGTGAGATCGGGTCAGACGGCGCCGAACTCGCCCATCCGTACGCCGGCGACGAAGGACTGCCAGGCGTCGGCTGGGAAGAGGAGTGCGGGGCCCGTCGGGTCCTTCGAGTCACGGACTGGAACGAGGCCGGGGAGGTCGCCGGTCACCTCCACGCACGAGCCCCCGTTGTTGCTGTGGGACGACTTGAACCAGGCGGCGTCGGACAGGTCTACGGGGCTGTCCATCACGTTCCTCTCACGTCTGACGGATCATCTCCGGAGGGTCAGCCTTCGGCAGTGCTTCCACTGTGAGCTGATGGCGGCCCTCTTCGCAAGGGTCGGATGCTTCTCTCGGTCGGTCGTGGAATCCGCACTTTGACTGGGACGATCAAGTAGCGAGTGGGTCCGCCATTGGCCGGGCCACGTTGCCGTGGCCCGGCTTGTGGCCACCGGACTTGAGCGGCTGCACGGCCTGGACCGGTGAACGCCGAAGTCCTGGTGCCCCACCGACCACCACGGTCGGTGGGGCACCAGGACTTCGGCGCGTTCTGCTACGGGCCCTCGATGCCGATGACGGTGCCGAACGGGTCACGCAGCTGGGCGATCCTGCGTCCGGGCTCGACGGTCAGCGGGCCCCGGTGGTGTTCACAGCCAGCCGCCAGCAGCCGCTCCTGGACCTGGTCGACATCGTCCACGCCCCAGTACACGACCGGGCTGCCGCCACGGGGGTTCCGCTCGTCGTCCACCGGGTGGAAGCCGACCTCGACCCCGCCGATCTCCACCCAGGCGTAGACCGCCCCGGTGTCACTCACGTCCGTCTTCACGGGGACGTCGAGGAGCTAACCCCACCACCGGGCCGACGCCTCGGGATTCACGGCGAAGGTCATCACAGTACGCACGCTGTTGAACACGTCCCACCTCGACAGGGGTGCCTCGGGAGTTCCGGATCCTGATTCCTGCGCATTGTGGCCGGGATCACGCCCAGGGGAAGACCCGCGGACCCGCGCGCCGTCCAACCAGGTGTGGGACCTGTACGGGCGGCAGTGCTGCCGCAGGAACCGGACGGGGGCAACGGCTCCGCCATGGTCGGGTTCAGTGTGACCGACAACCGCCCCACGCACCGAGACCGGGTCGTACACCGTCCCGGACGGCAAGTTCGGAGAGGACCGCGATCTCCTCGCGTCGAAGACCGGGAGTACGGCGTGTCCCCGCAGGCATCACGTAGTCCTCGGGGCGCACCAGCGCGCGGCGGGCCCGCAGGAAGTCGCTCAGCCGGTTCGTCTGCATGGCCACCACCGTAGGGCTGCGCGGCACGGAGAAGGTGGTCCTGCCGCACCCACCCGGCCGACGCCGGTCCACGGGCGCCGCAGATCGAGCCGGGTACGACAGCATCGAGGCCGTCGCTGCCTCCGCCCCACCCGACGGCCGGCCTTCGGGCTCCTGGGCGAGGACAGCGCGTCGGGCGTGGGAAGTCGGCCCCGTCGACTTCCCACTCCGGACCCACGGCGCCCGTGGCCGGAGTGCGGCCCCGTCGGGCGGACGTCGCCCCCTCGCGCCGCAACCGCACTGCCTGGGTGCTCCCATGACGCGCACCCGGATGGTGCGGTGGTCCCGGGACACGGCCGGGACCACCGCCTCATGTCACCGTCCGCACGGATTCCTACCGTGGAGGCACGCGTTGAGCGCACGGACGGTGACACCCGACCGGCGCCGCGCAACGCCGGGTCGGCTCGGACGGCCCGGCGGCCCACGGACCGGATTCCTCCCGGCCGACGGGTGACGGAAGCGAGCTCTTGGAGGTTCGTAGATGAGTTGGAACCGATTCACGCTGGCGTCGGCCGACAGCGCCTCGCTGTCGAGCCGGGTGGCCGCGGTCTCCCGGATCGACGGCAGCATGGAGGTCTGGTGGGTCGCCCCCAACGGCTCGGTCCAGGGCGCGTACTGGTACGAGGGGTCGCCGTGGCGGCGCTACGAGCTCGCGCCCGCCGGTAGCGCGTCCGCCAACGGCGGCATCGCCGCCGTCTCGCGTGTCCCCGGAAGCATGGAGGTGTTCTTCGTCGGGGCGAACGGCTCCGTCCAGGACCGTTTCTGGTACGAGGGCAGTACCTGGCAGGGTTTCGAGCTCGCTCCCGCCGGGAGTGCCTCGACGACCGGTGGCATCGCGGCGGTCTCGCGGATTCCGGGCAGTCTGGAGGTCTGGTACGTGGGCGGGAACGGCTCGGTCCAGGACCACTTCTGGTACGAGGGCAGCACCTGGCAGCGGTTCGAGCTCTCGCCCCCCGGCAGCGCGTCCATCACGGCCAGTGTTGCCGCCGTCTCGCGGATCCCGGGCAGTATGGAGGTCTTCTTCGTGGGCGGGAACGGTTCGGTGCAGGACCGTTTCTGGTACGAGGGCAGTACCTGGCAGGGTTTCGAGCTCGCCCCCGCCGGCAGCGCGTCCGTCACCACCGGGCTCGCCGCGGTCTCCCGCGTTCCCGGAAGCATGGAGGTGTGGTTCACCGGTGGGGACGCGTCGATCCAGGACCACTTCTGGTACGACACGTCGAGCAAGAACTTCGACCAGGACGTCACGACCGACATCGCGATCGGCGGCTCGGTGCACGTGGTGATGCGGCAGGACGGCTTCTTCTCGTTCAGCACGCACGCGCACGACAGTGGCTTCGACAACATCGACTACACGATCTCCGCCGCCGTGCTGACGCCGGACGGACACGTGTTCACGTTCCAGCACTCCGGCCACACGGAAGGCACCGTCGCCGGACTGCCCTTCGGTACGCCGGACCGCAACGACGACTTCACGTTCGTCGGGAACAACCCCGAGATCACGGCCCGGTGGGACGGCATCCTCAACGGCACCTTCAAGGCGAGCCTGGACGCCACCGACACCCTCGCGGCCGGAGTGACCGGAGCCCTCGGCGACCTGGTGAAGGCGGTCCTCGCCGCCGCGGGGAAGGCGGCGGCGGACGCGGTCGTCAAGCTCGTCTCCTGACCGGGCCGGTCCCACGCGGGCCGGTCCCACCCCCGGGCTCCGGCCCGGACCGGTCGGCCGGGCGGTCGAAGCCGTGGGGCAGCTGCGGGGGTAGCACGAGGGTGTCCGCCCCGGTCTGTGAACGACCGGGGCGGACACCCTCGCGACCGCACTTCACGTACGCGTCGACGACCTGCTGAGGACTTCGCCCGAACCGGCGCCGGGACCGGGCGGTGCCGAGCCCGGTCGCTGCGGCGGTGTGCGGGACCCGCTCGGCCTCACTGCCGAGGCGCCCGACGGCAATCGGCTAGGCCGGGAGGAAGAAGCCGGTGATGTCGGCGAGGCGCCCGTCCTCGTGGTGGCGGGCGGCGCTGATGCCGGTCGAGGCGGTCCCGTCCTGCCCGTCGAGCTGGGTCCAGCGGGCGAGGGAGCGGTCGTGGTGTTCCAGCACCTCGTCGATGCGGAACCGGTGGCCGGGGAAGGCTCCGGCGAAGCCGGCCATGTAGGCGGCGAGTTCGGTCAGGTTGCCGACCTCGGTCCCGGGGTCGCGGTAGGCGACCTCGTCGACCGCGACCGCGCCGAGGGCGGCGATCCGGTCGGCGGGGTCGGCCGACCAACAGGCGGCGTAGTCGTTCCAGAGCCGCTGGGTGTCACTCATGGTCGTCCTGCTTTCGTGGAGTCCTCAGGGAGCCGATCGACGCCATCGCGCCGTCAGTGACGCTGTGCAGTGTGGTGCGGGGCAGGCCGGCCCGGACGAGCACCAGCAGGCCCTGGTAGAGCGCGAGCAGATGGGCGGCCGTGGCTCCGACGTCGAGGTCCGCCGGCGCGTCGCCGTGCTGCCGGGCGCGGGTCAGCGCGTCGGCGAAGCCGCCTTCGATCGCTGCCAGGCCGTGGTGCACCCCGGCGGCGGCCTGGGGGAGGGCGAAGGACTCGACGGCGGTGTTGGTCAGCAGGCAGCCCGGGTCGGGCTCGGTGCCGGTCTCGATCGCCGAGGTGAAGAACGAGCGGATGCCGGCCAGGGGGTCCGCCGGCTCCAACAGGTGGACCCGGACCCGGCCCCGCACCACCCGCTCGTTGTAGGCGTCCAGTGCGGCGTGGAACAGGCCGTCCTTGTTCCCGAAGGTCCGGTACAGGCTCCCCGGGTGCAGCCCGGTGGCCTCCTCGATGTCCCGCAGCGAGGCGCCGAGGTACCCCCGATGGCGGAAGAGCCGCATGGCCGAGGCCAGCACCTCGTCCTGGTCCCAGAGCTGCCTGCGCCCCATTCCGACCTCCGTAGTTGAACGATTGCTCACAAAAATAGCACGGCCCGGAGGCGATCGGTTCCGAGGCCGGTCGCCACCGACCGGGCCGGCCGCCCGGTCGGCCGCTGCTTCCCGACGGTCCCGGTGTGACCGGGATCACGCCCCAGGGAAAACCCGCAGGCCCGCGCGGCCGTCTACCAGGTGTGAGACGCGCAAGGGCGGCAGCGCCGCCGCAGGAACTGGACGAGGAGCAGCTGCTCCGACGGGTGGCCCGGGGGGACCGGGTCGCCTTCGAGGAGCTGTACCGCCGCACGTCGCCGTGGCTGGCGGTGCGGCTGCGCCGCCGCTGTGCCGACGAGCAGATGGTCGCCGAGGTGATGCAGGAGACCTATCTGGCGGTGTGGCGGGCGGCCGGGTCGTTCGCCGGGAGCGGGGCCGGCGGGTCGGCCGTCGGCTGGTTGTGGACGATCGCGGCCCGCCGTCTGGTCGACGCGTTCCGGCGGCGGGCCCACCATGCGGAGCCGCCGCCGGCGAGGCGCTGCTGGCCACCGTCGGCGGCGACGTCGGGGACGCGCTGGGCCGCCTCGCGCCCGAGCTCAGGGACGTCCTGCGGGCCATGGTGCTCGACGGACTGTCCGTCCGGGAGACGGCCGTCGTCCTCGGACTGCCCGAAGGCACGGTCAAGACCCGCGCCCGCCGGGCCAGGATCGCGATGCGGGAGGCACTGGCATGACCGTGGAACATCCCTCGGCCCGGCTGCTCGCCGACTACCTGGACGACGGCACGCCCGGCGCCGCCCTCGCCGCCGACGAACTGTGGGCCGTGGAAGCCCATTTGGAGACCTGCCCGGCCTGTCGGGACCGGCTGTCGGCCGCCGTCGGCACCGGGGCGCCCGCCGTCGCGGCGCTCACCGCCGCCGTCTGGTCGGAGCTGGAACCGCAGCTGGCCGTGGCCGCCCCGGCGCCCCCGCGCCGCCTCGCGGCCCGGCTGTCCACCTGGACGACGCCCGCGATGACGCCGTGGCTGGCCATGGTGCTGGTCGTCACCGGGCTCGCGCTGCTGCTGGACCGGGCGAACGCCGGGCCGGACGCGGACCGGATCTCCCTGCTGCTGGTGCTCGCCCCCGTCCTGCCGGTCGGCGGTGTCGCGGCCGCCTGGTCGCGCGGCCTGGACCCGGCGTACGAGCTGACCGCCGCCACTCCGCGCGGCGGACTGCCCCTGCTGCTGCGGCGCACCGCCGCCGTGCTCGCCGTGGTGCTCCCCGCGCTGCTGCTCGGCGGGTGGGCGACGGGCGTGACGGCGGCGCAGTGGCTGCTGCCCTGCCTGGCGTTCACCTCGACCACCCTCGCGCTCGGCACGCTGGTCGGGGTGACCAGGGCGGCCGTCGCCGTGGCGGCCGGCTGGCTCGCGGTGGTGGTGGCGCCGACCCTGGCCGCCGGCCGGACCGCCGCCGTCCTGCGGGCCGACGGCCTGCCGGCGTGGGGCGTACTTCTCGCGCTCGGCGTGGCGGTCGTGGCCGCCCGCCGCGGGGCCTGGACCGCGCCGGGCCAGAACCGCTGACCTTCCCCCCCATTCACAGACAGGAGGACGCGCACCATGCGTGCCGTCACCAGGGCCGAACTGGCCCCCACCACCTACGCCCGGGAGATCCGGGCGACCGGACTCCAGGTCAGGGCCGGCCGCAAACGGCTCGCCGTCGACGGGCTCGACCTGTCCCTCGGTACCGGGGTCCACGGCCTGCTCGGCCCCAACGGGGCGGGCAAGACCACCCTCATCCGGGCCCTGGCCACCGTGCTGCGCCCCGCCGGCGGCGAGCTGGAACTGCTCGGCGAGACCGTCCGCGGGCCGGGCGAGTACCGCGCGCTGCGCCGTCGGATCGGCTACCTGCCGCAGGAGTTCGGCTACTACAAGCGGTTCACCGTCCGGGAGTTCGTCGAGTACATGGCCTGGCTGAAGGAGGTGCCGGCGGCGGAGATCCCGGCCGCGACCCAGCGCGCCGTGGAGCGGGTCGGCCTCGCCGACCGCGCCGACGAGCGGATGAAGGCCCTGTCGGGCGGCATGGTGCGGCGCGCGGGCATCGCGCAGGCCATCGTCAACGATCCGGCGGTGCTGCTGCTGGACGAACCGACCGTCGGCCTGGACCCGGCGCAGCGGCTGCGGCTGCGCGAACTGCTCCAGGAGCTGGGCACCGAGGCCTGTGTGGTGGTCTCCACCCACCTGGTCGAGGACGTCGCGGCGGCCTGCACCGATGTGCTGCTGTTCGCCGAGGGCCGGCTGGTCTTCCAGGGCACCCCGGACGCGCTGGCCGAGGCGGGCGGTCCCGAACACCAGGGCGACAGCCCGCTGGAGCGCGGCTACTCGGCCCTGCTGGTCGATCCGGCGCGACGGACGCGGGGTGCCTGGTGAGCGTTCCCCGCCTGCTGAGCCTGTCCGTCCCCTCCTCGGCCCTCCGGCTCCTGCGCACCGAACTGCGCCGCTCCGTCGCCCCGTGGGCGGGCGCGGCGGTCCTGGCGGCCGCGCTCGCGTTCCTGTCCCTCGCCCCCGGGCCGTGGGCCACGGGCACCACCGGCTGGACGGCGCAGTGGACCTCGATGGCCCTGTGGACCCGTCACATGCTGGTCTTCCTGTGGCCGCTCGCCCTCGGGCTCGGCGCGCTCCAGGGGCTGCGCGACCGCCGCTCGCGGACCGCCGAACTGCTGGCCTGCACCCCGAGGCCGGCCCGGCAACGGGCGCTCGCCCAGGCCGGCCCGATCGTCCTCGCGCTCGTCACCGGGTTCGGGCTGCTCCTCCTCGTCGGCGGGGTGCGGGTGCTCGCCGGCGGCACCCGGTACACCCCTGCGGGCTGGCTGCCGATCTCGCTGGTCGCGGCGCTCGCGCTCGCCGCCGGGGCGGTGCTGGGCATGGGCGTCGCGCGCGTCGTGCCCTCCGTGCTCACCCCGCCCGCGCTGGCCGTCGGCGCCTTCCTGCTCACCAGCGTGCTCCGGCCGACCACGGACGCCGCGATCCCGGCCTCCGCCGTGCCCAACCGGCTCTCCCTGCTCTCACCGGTCTCGGCGCCCGTCCGCGACACGCTGCTCACCATCGCCGCCCCGGTGCACCTCGGGCAGGTCCTGTGGCTGCTCGGCGTGGCCGCGACCGGCCTGGCGCTGCTCGCCGCCGCCACCCCGCGCGCCCGGCTGCTCGCCCTCGCCCCGCTGCTGGCGGGCGGCGCGCTCGCGCTGGCGGTGCTTCCGGCCGACCCGAAGGACACCTATGTGGTCGACCGGGCGGCGGCCGCGCCGGTGTGCGAAGGACCGGTGTGCGTGACGGCGCTGCGGCAGTCCCGGCTGGACGAGCTGGCCGGTCCCGGCCGGGAGGCCCTGCGGCTGCTCCACGCCGCCCTCGGCGACCGGGCCCCCGGCACCGTCCGCGAGACCGTGGAGTCGCACGCGCTCGGCGAGGCGCCGGAACGCTCGGCGGACGCCGTGCTGGTCGACTTCGACGATCCGCTGTTCGCCGTCGCCACCGGTGAACGGCTGACCAGGGCCCTGGTCGCGCAGGGCATCGCCCCGAACTGCCGCCCGCGCAGCGACGTCGAGAGCGGCACCCTGGACGACGCCGCCGCCCAGAGCGTCGCCGCGGCCTGGGTGTTCGGCGACCTTCGCCCGCTCGACGGGACGATGCACCGGGAGAGCGACCAGAGCGAGCTGGCCGGCCCGGTCTGGGAGCGGTTCCGCGCCCTGCCGGAGGCGGAGCAGCGGCGCCGGATGGCCGCGCTGCACGAGGCCGCGGTCGGTTGCGCGGACGACGTGCTCGCCACGCTGACGGGGGTGCCGACCCGATGAGGTGGCTGACGCTCTATGCGCGCTCGCGGCAGGTGCCGGCCGCGCTCGCCGCCGTACTGGCTGGCGCCGTGGCGGTGTCCGTGCTCGGCCGGGCCGTCGGTGCGGTGGACGACCCGCGGCTGTCCGTACTGGTCCTCGCGGCCGGGGCGACGGCGCTCGCCGTCGGCTTGGCCGGGCCGGACCTCGGGCTGGACCGCACGGCCGCGATCCGCTGGCCGCCCCGGCGGGCGGCGCACCTGCTCGGCGGCGCCGTGCTCGCGGCCGCGGTGCTGCTGACGGCGCGGGCGGGCGTCGGCCTGTCGACCGACCTCGCCCTGGTCGTCCGCGACAGCGCCGGGCTGACGGGGCTGGCCGCGCTCGGCGCGGCCTGGTGCGGCCGGTCCTGCGCGTGGCTGCCGCCGTTCGCGGCGCTCGCGCTCGCCTTCGTCCTGCCGCCCGGTCCTGGCACTGTCGCCCAGGTGCTGACCTGGCCGATGCTGGCGCCCGGCACACCCGCCGCCACCTGGGCCGCTGTGCGCCGACGGCGTGGGGAAACAGGGTTGCCCTCCGGCGGAAGATCACGTTGGGTGGGCGCCATGACCGATCTGCACACCGACCGTCTCCTGATCCGCCGCTGGCGGGAGTCCGACCTCGAACCCTGGGCGGCGATGAACGCCGACCCGGAGGTCCGCCAGCACCTGGGCGAGCCGCTCAGCCGGGAGCGGAGCGACGAGTCCGTGGCGCGCTTCGAGGCCGCCTTCGACCGGCGCGGCTACGGCTGGTGGGCCGTCGAGGTCCGGGAGACGGGCGAGTTCATCGGCTTCGCCGGACTGGACGACATCGACTACGAGGCGCCGTTCACCGGCGTGGAGATCGGCTGGCGGCTCGCCCGTTCCGCCTGGGGCCACGGTTACGCCACCGAGGCCGCCCGCGCCGTGCTCGCCTTCGGCTTCGACAGCCTGGAGCTCCCCGAGATCCTCGCCGTCACCACCGCGACCAACCTCCGCTCCCAGGCGGTGATGAACCGCCTCGGCATGACCCGCGACCCGGCCGGTGACTTCGACGACCTCGACGCCCCCGAGGGGCCGCTCCGCCCCAACGTCCTCTTCCGTCTGGCCCGGCCCGCCACGTCCTGACCGGCCCGCCGGTCGGGTGACCGGCGGGCCGTGACGGCGCGTCCCCGCGGCGCCGTCGGTAGGAGCCGTCAGTACGACCCCGACTCCAGCTCGGCCACCGCACCCGGCCGGTTCGGCTTCCAGTCGAGCGCGGTGCGGGCGGCGGCGCCGCTGACGCTCTGGTCGAGGGCGAGCGCGTCCGCGAACAGCGGGCCGAAGACCTCGGTGACCTGCGCGGCCGGCACGGCCTTCGGGTCGCCGGTCACACCGGCCACCCGGCCGGCGGCCCGGGCGAGCTCCCGCACCGGGACGGCCGACTCGCCGACACCGTGCCAGACGGTTCCGGCCCCGGCCCGCTCGACCGCCGCCAGGAACAGCTCGGCCAGGTCGTCGACGTGGACGGTCGGCCAGCGCACGCCCTCCTCGCCGTAGTACTCGGGCGCCCTCTGGGTGCGGGCCCGGTCGACCAGGATGGCCGGGATGCCGCCGCCCCGGCCGTAGACGATGCCGGGCCGGACGACGACCGCGCGCACGCCCTCGGCGGCCTCGTCGAGCACCCGCCGCTCGATCCGGGGGCGGTAGCCGACGATGTCGATCGGGTTGGTCGGGGCCTCCTCGCCGACCTCCTGGGCCGCGCCGGTGGCGCCGAGCACCCAGACGCCGCTGGTGTAGACGAAGGGGCGGCCGGTGCCGCGCAGCGGGGTGGCGAGCGCCTCGATCACGGCGGTGTCGACCTCGGCGTCGCCGCTCGGCGGAGCGAGGTGGATGACGGCCTCGATGTCGGGCGTCACCGCGCCGGCCAGCGAGGCCGGGTCGGCGGTGTCGCCGACCAGCTGGGCGTGCCAGCCGCGAGCGGGCTGCGGCTCCGCGCTGCGGGTGAGGGCGACGACCTGGTGGCCGGCGGCGGTGAGGTGCTCGGTAACGGCGGAGCCGATGTAGCCGGTGGCACCGGTGAGCAGGACCTTCATGGTTGTCATCCCCCTGTGTTGGACGCGCCTTGTCGAACATGCTCTGTCGAACGTCTCGAACATGTCGAACATTTCGATGTCGAAACTATAGGGGGCCCTGATCCGCGATGTCAAACACTTCCATGTCGAAATGTTAGACTCCGGAGCATGACGGAACAGCAGCCGCAGCACGACGGCGTCGACCGCATCACCGCGCAGTGGCGGGCGGTCCGCCCCGACCTCGACACCTCGCCCATGGCCGTGATCGGTCGCCTCTCCCGCGCCTCCCGGCTGCTGGAACGCGGGATCAAGGAGAACCTCACCGCGCACGGCGTCGAGCCCTGGGAGTTCGACGTCCTGGCCACCCTGCTCCGCTCCGGCCCGCCGAACGTCCTAACCGCCGGCGAACTCAGCGCGGCCGCGATGGTCAGCTCCGCGGCGCTCACCAACCGCATCGACCACCTCGTGGAGAAGGGCCTGGTGGACCGGGCCGTCGACCCCGCCCACCGCCGCCGGGTGCTGATCTCCCTCACCGACGCCGGCCGGGAGCTGACCAACCGTCTCGTCGAGCACCACCTCGTCGGCGAGGAACGCCAGCTCGCCGGGCTCACCACCGCCGAACGCGAGCGGCTCACCGAGCTGCTCCGCCGCGTGCTGCTCACCCTCGGCGACCACGCCGACGGCACCCCATGACTGTCGGGCGGTCGTCCTGAACGCCGGGCAGTCGTCCTCGGAGGGGCTTGACTCTCGGGTGGCACGAGACGGCACAGTCGGGGCCGTGGACAGGAGAAACCTGCTGCCGATCGGGCAGTTCTCGCAGGCCAGCGGCCTCTCGGTGACCGCGCTCCGGCACTACGACGCCAGTGGCGTGCTGCTGCCGGCGTTCGTCGACCCGGTGAGCGGCTACCGGTACTTCCGGCGCGACCAGGTGCGTACGGCGCAGTCGATCAGGGCGCTGCGGCAACTGGACATCCCCGTCGAGGAGGTGGGCCGGCTGCTCGACGGCGGCGAGGAGGCACTCACCGCCGCCCTGCGGGCACGGCTGCTGGCCGCCGAGCGGCGGCTGGAGGTGCAGCGCTCCGTCGTCCACGGCCTGTTGGACCGACTCACCGAAGGAGCAGGGATGACCCACCGCGTCACCGTCCGCCAGGGCGCCGCCGAACGGATCCTCGTCCGCGGGGCGACCGTGGACAACTCGGGGCTCAACGCCTTCCTCCGCACCGCCTACCAGGAGATGTACGAGGTCGCCGGCCGCGGCCCGCTCACCTTCACCGGGCCCGCGTTCGCCCGCTTCCACGGGGTGTGCGACGACGAGAACGCGACGCTCGTCGAGGCGTGCCTGCCGTTCCGGCCGGACGGCGCGCAGCCCGTGGACCTGCCCGAGGGCATGACCGTGTGCGAGCTGCCCGCGAACACCCTCGCCTGTACCGAGGTCGAGGGCGAGGCCGCCGAGTTCCCGCGGATCCTCGGCGGGTACGACGCCGTCGCCGACTGGATCACGGGGCACGGCTTCGCCTTCGCGGGCCCGGTCCGGCTGGTGTACCGCCGCTGGACCGGGACGCCGGACCACCCGGACAACCGCCTGGAGATCGCCTGGCCCTTCGACGAGCCCGCGGACGGGCCTGCGGACGGGCTCGCGGACGGGCGGGGCGGATCCCGTTGATCCACCGGCCCGTTCAGTCCTGCCGCTGGAACAGCAGCAGGTCGATGCAGAGGTCCGTCCACTCGTCGAAGTAGCGGACCTCGAGGCCGGTGACCCGCACCCCGCCGGTCCGCTCGTCGATCCAGTGGAAGCCGGCCTCGGTGAGGGCCACCCGGGGGCGTCCCAACCGCTCGTACAGGGCGCGCAGTTCGGCGAGGTCGCCCAGTTCCAGCGCGGCCCGCAGCCGTGCCTCGACCGAACGCGTGGCGCCGTCCTGCGGCCTGTCCGTGGAACCGGCTATCGCCCCCGCACCTCCGGACTGCCGACGGGCAGGTCTAGGGTAGGTGGGGATCTTGGGCCCGCACAGGAGGATGCGCACGGATGAGTGGAACGGTCACGGCGGTCAGCAGCAGCGGTGAGTACACCTTCACCAAACCGAACCGGGCGAGCATCACCCTGATCGCCGGCCTCGGCGTGGCGGGCGACGCGCACGCGGGGGTGACCGTCAAGCACCGCTCCCGCGTCGCGCAGGACCCGACGCAGCCGAACCTGCGGCAAGTGCACCTCATCCACGAGGAGTTGTTCGCCGAGGTGGCGGAGCAGGGCTTCGCGGTCGCGCCCGGCGAACTGGGTGAGAACGTCACCACCCGCGGGATCGACCTGCTCGGCCTGCCGGTCGGCACCCTGCTGCGGATCGGCGCCGAGGCCGTGGTCGAGGTCACCGGGCTGCGCAACCCGTGCGTGCAGATCGACGCGTTCCAGGAGGGCCTGCTGAAGCAGGTCGTGGGTCGCGACGAGGAGGGCAACATCGTCCGCCGGGCGGGGATCATGGGCGTGGTCCGGGCGGGCGGCACGATCCACCCCGGCGACCCGATCGAGGTCGACCTGCCCCCGGGCCCGCACCGCCCGCTCGACCGCGTCTGAACCCCGCAGGGGTCGTCCCTGCCGCTCCGGGTGCCGGGGCCGCTTCCTCGTCATTCGTGAACTGGCACTGGGTCACAGGCTCTTACCGGTACAGGAGTTGTCGTCCCGGGGTGCTGACGGAGGGTGGGGCTAACCTGGCGCCGTGACGAATCGAAACCGAGCCTTCCGTACCGGCGCGGCTGCCCTTGCGGCTGCGGGCCTCGTTCTTCTCACCGCGTGCGGCGGCGGTGGCAGTAGTGGTAGTGGTAGTAGTGGTGACAGCAAGGCGAAGCAGGTCGGCTGGTACCGCACGGTCGGCGACCTCTGCGCGGTGGTGGGGGATCCCGGCCTGCCAGGGGAGTTGAGGGACTCGATACCGGTGACGAGCGCGGGGATCGCGAGCGACCCGTCCAAGACGCTCAGCTGCAGTTACGACGGTGGTCCGGCCACGGAGGACTGGCGGGTGAGCATCGATGCGACGGTTTTCGAGGCGGCCCGCGGCTGCCACTGGCTGGAGGTCTCGGCGGAGAACGCCAGGTCGCCGATCGGCGGGCCCAAGCCGACGGAGACCCGGAAGTTCGAGAGGACCGACGGCGGTGGGCTCGGCCAGGAGGGGTACCAGGTGTCGGTCCGGCACCCGCTCACGGACACCGTCCCCGGGCCGGTCGACCAGCTGCGCTTCACGTCGGCGTTCTGCGACGGGAATCTGCGCCTGGCCGTCGATGTCGACTACAGCGCGGGTTCGGGGATGTCCGCGGACTACCCGGGTGCGCTCGACAGGGCGGAGGAGGCGTCGCGGAAGAAGGCCGCCGAACTGCTCGGGCGGGCGCGGGAGAAGCTGTACGAGCGAGCGATGAGCCCGCAGCCGACGGCTTTGTGACGGGGCGCCCCGGCCGGGGCGCCCGGTGGTCGGGCGCCCGGCGGTAGGGCCCGGGGTGGACGGGGCTCGGGGTGGCCGAGCCGTTCACGCCCGGCCGTCGTGGGCTGCCGCCGTCAGGTAGGTGTCCAGGTGGGCGGCGGCGCTCAGCATGGCCAGCCCCCGGGCGGTGAGCCTCTCCTGCCAGTCGGTCAGGGCGGCGGCGAGCGCGCTGGTGCCGCCCGCCGTGCGGATCTGGCCGACGACGGCCGCGATGTGCGGCAAGCGGTAGCCGCCGCGCCGCAGCAGGTGGGCGAGTTCGGCGTCGCGGACGTCGGTGGCGCGGAAGACGCGGTGGCCGGTCGCGCGGTCGCGCTGGGGGAGGAGAATGCCGGCGGCCTCCCAGGTGCGCAGGGTGGCCGGGGTGAGTCCGAGGCGGTGCCCGAGTTCGCCGATGCTCAGGGCGAGCGGGCCGGGGTCGGGGGCGGGCTCCGCGGCCTGCGCCAGGTGCTCCACCGCCCCGCGGACCGAGGCGAGGGTCTCCCGGTCGCGGAGCAGCTGGGCGTGGCCGTGGTCGAGCGCGGTCAGGGCGTCGTCGGTCCGGCCCGCGTGGACGGCGTTCATGACCGCCCCGGCGGTCCCGTGCCCGTAGGCGCGGACGAGGGCGAGGAAGGTGCGCAGCGCCGCCGCGTGCAGCCCGGTGTAGATCCGGTACCCGGTGGGCGTCCGCTCGGCGGTCGGAAGGAAGCCGTCCTGCTCGTAGTTGCGGACGGCCTGCGCCGAGAGGCCGTGCTCGCGTCCCAGGTCGACCGGTCGCAGTCTCTTCATCGGTTCTGATGGCACTTTGAAACTTTACAGCCGATTCCCCGGGCGGAGAGCAGCAAAGTTTCAACGGGCACATCAAAGATACGCTTGAGGGGGTCAGGGCAGGGGAGCGGCGAGGGGGAGTGGCGGAGATGACCTGGAACGGCGCCGACCGCATCGTGGCCGCACTGGTCGGCGGGGAGGACTACCTCTTCGTCGCCGGGGGTCGCGGCCGCCCCGCCGCGCCGTCGGCGCGCTCCTGCGCGCCGCCGGTGCCTCCGCGCTCCTCGGCGGCGCCACGTCACTCCAACGAACCCGCGCGGACGGACGGGGGCGAACGACCTCTCAGGTAGGTTAGCCTTACCTAAATTCAGGTGAGAGGAGACGGCCCTGACCAGCACCACCGCCCCCGCGCGATTCCTGCTCTTCCCGCTCCAGGTGGTCCGGACCGCCAGGATCACCCGGCACATGGCCCGCATCACCCTGGGTGGCCCCAGCCTCGCCGGGTTCGTCAACGGCGGGCTCGACCAACGCGTGAAGCTCCTGCTGCCGCTCCCCGGCCAGAGCGAACCCCTGCTGCCCGAGGGCGAGGACGAGTTCGGCTGGTACCAGCACTGGCGCACGATGGACCCGGCCGTCCGCCCGGTGCTGCGCACCTACACCGTCCGCGCGCAGCGCCACGACCCCGACGAGGTCGACATCGACATCGCCGTCAACGGCGACCACGGTCCCGGCTCCCGCTGGGCGGAGTCGGCGGCGCCCGGTGACCGGGTGATCGTCTGCGGACCGGCGGTCGAGGAGGCCGGCGGCGTCGAGTTCCAGCTGCCCGACGCGGCGGACTGGGTGCTGCTGGCGGGGGACGAGTCCACCCTGCCCGCCGTCGCCGCGATCCTCGACGAGCTGCCCGCCGGCCTGCCGGTCCGGGTGTTCGCCGAGGTCGAGGGGCCGACGGAGCACCACTACCTCCCCGCCGACCGGCCCGGCACCACGATCACCTGGCTGCACCGGGGCGCGCCGGGCACCCCCGCCCTCCCCGCCGCCGTCCGCGCCGCCGAACTGCCCTCCGGCACGCCGTACGCGTGGATCGCGGGGGAGGCGGCGGCCGTCCGCGAACTCCGCCGCCACCTGGTCGGCGAGCGCGGCTACGACCGGCGCGCCGTCTGCTTCATGGGGTACTGGCGCCTCGGCACCACCGAGGACCAGCGCGCCGACGAACCGGTGGAGACCGACGCCGACTGATGCCGGGTGCCCGGAGGGCCTCGGTCCTCCGGGCGCGTTGCCCGAAAGGGCCGTCCTGCGCCCCCACCGGAACCGTCCGGTCGGTGCACGAAGTCCTCTCCGGGGTGACCTCCGACGTGACCCCCGACATGACCCCCGATACGCACCCGACCGGGCCCGCAGCCCCCGCCGGCGCTCCCCGGCCCGCGATCCACCGCCGCCGACTGCTGCTCAGCACCGTGGGCGGCCTCGGCGCCCTCGCGGTCCCGGCCGGCGTCCGGTGGTGGGCGGACCGGGTGCCCGTACGCGGCCCCCGGATCTGGAGCACGGCCGCCGCCGGCGGGCGGATGGTGCTGCCCGCGGGCCCGCGCGAGAGCCTCTACGTGTCGGGGTACGACGGCACCGTCCGGGCGCACGACCCGCGCACCGGCACCGTCCGCTGGAGCCGGGCGGTGACCTCGGCCGCCGCCGCCGACTCCCCGGGCGGCTGGCCGCTCGCCGCCGGGAACGGGACGGTCTGCGTGAACTCCGCGACCGGCGTCCGGGCCCTCGACGCGGCGTCGGGGCAGGTGCGTTGGGAGGTCCAGGTCCCCGACTGGCGGGACCTGCCGGCGGAACAGGGTGTCGTGGTGGCCGGCGACCGCGTGCTGACGGGGTACGGGAACGCGCTCCGCTGCCACGACCTGGCCACCGGCGAGGTCCGCTGGAGCACTCCGGCGAACGTCTCGCCGGTGCCGCTCGTGGTCGGCGACACCGTGTACGTGCCCGGCCGGACGGGCGGACTGTTCGCCTTCGACGTGCAGAGCGGCACACAGCGTTGGGCCCAGGAGGCCGTCGGCCCGGTCGACTTCGCGCCGACCGTGCACCGGGGCACCCTCCACGCGGTGTGCAACGACCCCGCGACGGGAGGTTCGACCGTGCACGCCCTGGACGCGGTCTCGGGCCGGCCGCTGTGGCGGCGGGCGCAGCGCCACAGCCTGGGCGAACTCGCGGTGGCCGACGGGACGGTGTGCCTGCTGAGCGGCACCGACCTGACCGCCCTGGACGCGGGCACGGGCGACACCCGCTGGACGGCCACCGTCCCCAGGGGCCTGGGCCGGGGCATGAGTTCGGCGGCAGCGGCGGGCGGCGCGGTCTACGTCGGGACGAACGACGACCGCCTCTTCGCCCACGACCTCGCCACGGGTCGGCTGCACTGGCGCGACGAACCGGACCACCTCGCCGCCGACACCGAGTACACCCGCATCGCCCTGGCCGCCGCCGGCCCCGCCGTCTTCCGGTCCGGCCGCACAGGCATCCAGGCCCTCGGCACCCTCCCGGCCGCCTGACGGCGCGACTCGCGCTCACGGTCAAGCCGCCTGTGGGGCCGGGAGGTTGCCGGGGCGGGGCATGGCTCCCGGTCGGGGTCGGGCGGCGGCGATTCTTCGCGGTGCTCCGGAGCTTGCCCCCCGCCCCGGCCGGTGGTTGCCTGGCAGTGTCAACTCCCGCCACCGGGGCGGGAAGTGAACGGGGGGCTGCAAATGCCGGACATGACCGGAGGGTTGGCCAGAATGGCTGTCGTGAGCGTGGTCGTGGCGGGCGCCGCGTTCGGCCTCGCGACGCCGTCGCACGCCGTCGAGCGGGAGACCCCGGCGCCCACCGCCTACGAACTCACCCAGGACGCCGCGGCCACGCACCCGGTGCCGGACAGGGCGAACCAGGGTCACTACTGAGCGGGGGACGAACGCCCGAACCGCCGACCGTGGTCCTTTCGGCCCCGGCCCGTTCCGGTCACTTCGGCAGGTCGGCGGAGAGGAAGGGGGCAAGGAGCGCGAACAATGCGTCGGGGCGGTCGAGGGGGATGATGTGGCCGCAGTCCTGGAGTTGGTGTCCGACCAGATCGTCGGCGACAGGGCGGAGTTGGCGTTCGAGCCCGGTGCCGACGGGGTGGGAGCCGACGGCCATGGTGGGCATCGTCAGCCGAGCCGTCGCGACGGCGTCCTGGATCTGCTGCGCGCTGGTGGGCAGGGCCCGGTAGTAGGAGAACGCGCAGCGCAGGGCCTCGCTCCCGGTGTACGCGCGGACGAAGGCCGCACGGGTGTCGTCGGGTACTCCTCGCCCTAGCGTCCCCGAGTCGAGGAACCAGTCGATGTACGGGGCCTCGTTGCCGGCCAGGACGGTCTCGGCAAGGCCGGGGACGGCGTGGAAGCCGAACCACCACGGGGCGCCGCCCGCGACGACGTGTTCTGCTCCGGGCAGTTGGCCGAGCAGTGCCTCCATCACGACCAGGCGCCGAACGAGGCTTGGCCGGCGCAGCGCGAGCAGGACGGCGGGGGCGGTGCCCGCGTCGATACCGACCACCGCTGCCGAGGGCTCGCCGAGTGCGTCGAGCAGTCCTTCGGCGTCGGCGGCGAGGGTGCCCGCGTCGTAACCCTCGGCGGCGTGTTCACTGGCGCCGAAGCCGCGCAGGTCCGGGGCGATGACCCGGTACTGCCCGGCCAGTCGACCCATGATGCCGCTCCAGAGCTGCCAGGTGTGCGGAAAGCCGTGCAGCAGGAGAACCGCAGGTCCGGCCCCGGCGATCGCGACGTTGAGCCGGACACCGTTCGTCGTGATGCGGTGCAGGCGGGGTGCGGTGGCGACGGGCAAAACGGCTCCTCCGGGTGGTTACCATTGGTGACCACTGAACGATAGGCAACTGCCCGAACGCTTCCTAGACGGCACTTTCAGGGAAGGTGGTGAGCCGCAGGTGACCACCCGAGGAACCCGGGCCGCCGGTCGCGGGGTACGCGGCGATCTGTTCGATCCCCAGTGTCCGACGCGGCAGTTGCTGGACCGCATCGGCACGAAGTGGACGTCCATGGCCGTCAAGACGCTCGCCGATGCCGCACCGGACGAGGTGCGCTTCGCGGAGCTGAGACGCCGGATGCCCGGCGTCTCGCAGAAGATGCTGTCCGTGACGTTGCGGAGCCTGACCCGCGACGGGCTGGTGTCGCGCCGCGTCGAACCGACCGTGCCGCCGCGGGTCTTCTACCGGCTCACCGGACTCGGGCTGTCCCTGGAATCCGCGCTTGCGGGGCTGCGGACCTGGGCCGAGGAGCACATGGCCGAGATCGACCGCGCCAACGAAGCCGCCGACCAGGACCTCGACGAGGGACAGGCGAGCCGGTTCCGCCAAGACCCTTGAAGCCGACCGCCGAAGGCACCCGCTGCCCGGCCGGACCGCTGCCCGGCCGGGACCGCTACCGGTCGGACGGCTCCAGGAAGAAGTCCGCCACCGCCGGGGCGACGGCGGCGGGATCCGTCTCGGGGCCGAAGTGGTCCAGCTTCGGGCAGATCAGCAGCCGGGAGCCGGGCAGGACCTTGTGCACGGACGCGGCCGCACGTCCCGCCCCGGTGCTGCGGGCCTCCTTGCCCGCCATGAGCAGCACGGGCCGGTCGAGCCGCCCGTACTCGCGGAAGGTGTTGTCCCGGGCGGCGATCTCGGCGTGTTCCCGGATCGCGGCGGGCAACAGGGCGTGCTTCTGCAGCCGCTCGGGCTTCTTCAGGGCGAGCGGGAGGATCAGCCGCAGCAGCCAGCGCGGCGCCTTGCCGCTGGTCCCGGGGTTGACGCCGCGGACGAAGGTCAGGAACGCCTCGGCCGGCTTCCCGGCGTCGAGTTCGCGGCGGCACCGCTCGGCCCAGTCGAAGGGGATGGAGCCGTCGACGGACACGCCGGGCTCGTAGACGGCGATCCGCTCGAAGGCGGAGCCGGCCAGCGCGGCCTCCAGGGTCAGGAAGCCGCCGAAGCTGTGGCCGAACACGAACCGCGCTCCGGTGGCCGCGCGGACGGCCTCGATGTCCGCGCACTCGGCGGCCGCGCTGTACGCGTCACCCTGCGGGCCGCTCGTCCCGCGCCCCCGCCGCTCGACGGTGTGCACCGTGAAGCGGTCCGCCAACTCCGCCGCCAGCCCGTCGAAGTCGGTCGCGAGCGCGAACGCCCCGGGTATCAGCAGGAGCCCCGGACCGGAGCCGACGCTGCGGTAGCCGATGGCGGTTCCGTCGGCGGAACGCACCGATCCGATCGTGGTGCCCGGTGTTGTGACACGGGTGGCCATTCTGTTTCCCCCTGTTGAAACGATCACATGGACCCGTGCACAGTACCGGGGCGGCCGAGGTCACGACGCCGCAGAGCCTGTGAACAATGGGTGGTGACGGTCCGAAAGATCCGCTTGCGAGAGCCCTACCGCCGCGGCGGGTCGACGCGGGTGCGGGCCGGGGCGAGCAGGAGGTTGAGCAGGGCGGCGCCCTCGGCGGTGTCCAGCGGGACGGGCGCGGGGTCGACCGGCTTGACCAGGGGGGTGGCGGCGTCGTGCTCGTAGAGGATGCAGGCGCTGCCGCCCAGGTCGCGCTTGGACGGCCAGCGCAGGCCGAGCGCCTCCGGGGCCTGGCCGCGGATCCAGGCGGCCCAGCGGCGGGTGTGCGGGTAGGCGTCCGGGGTGGAGTGGATCAGCCACTCGTCCTGGTGGACGGCCGCGAGCTGGTCGAGCGTCATCAGGCCGACCAGCGGGATGTCGCAGGTGGTCTCGATCCGTGACAGCACCCGGCCCCGCACCGAGGCGCGCCGGATCCGGCGCCAGCCGCGCTCGTCGAAGGGGATGCCCCGGACCAGGGTCTCCATCACGGCCGTGCGCTCCGAGAACCCCGCGTACAGGTACGGCAGATGGCTGCCGTCGCCCTGGTAGGAGCAGAACCGTCCGCCCTCGTAGTGGCTGTCGGACGGGTTCGGGTTGAACGAGGTGGCCGGGTAGGCGGCCGAGTGCACGCGGTGGAGCACGGTGCCGGCGGGCAGCACATCGAGGTGCGGGGTGGCGCGCGCGGTCGGGGCGGGGACCTTCACGTCGGGCATGCGGTCACCAGTCCGCGATCTCGGCGCGGGCGGCGGCGAGCAGGCCGTGCTCGCCGGGCGTGCCCAGCAGGCGGGCGGGGACGGCGTCCAGCCAGGCGTTGGCGCCGAGCCACCAGTCGGCCACGCCCCACGGGTCGTCGTCGGCGTCGAGCAGGCGGTTGACGGCGACCACGACGGGCAGCGGCCGACCGGAGGCGCCGTCGAACTGGAACGACGGCAGCCGGACGGTGCCCTGGCGGTCGGTCAGCCGGATCAGGTCGGGATCGGCGGGGTCGTGCCCGCCGGCCCGGTAGTCGGCGGCACTGACGGAGTCCGCGGCGAGCAGCCAGTCGTCGGCGTCGTCGGGCGGGACGGGCAGGGCGTCGGCCTCGGCAGGAGTCTCGGGCCCGCCGCGGTCCGCGGACCGTCCGCGGACCAGGTCGAGCACCTGTAGGACGGCGTCATGGTTCAAAGATTCGACCCGGACGGCCCGTGAGTAGCGGACCGAGTCCTCAAGCGCGGCCCGCACCGGGTGCCCGTCCGGGAGGGCCGCCAGCACCAGCCGGACGATCCTCCGGGCGGTCCGCTCCGGGTCGGCGGACGGTGCGTCGAGCAGGGCCACGACGGCCGCCCTGGCGGTTTCGTCCAGATGCTCCTGGACCTCGTCCCAGTGCTCGTGCAGGACGTCGAGGAGTTCGGTCATCGCCATCGCCCCTCGCCCTCCGCTCTGGTCTCCCGTGTCCGCCGGCCGAGCGCCAATGTAGCGCGAAAGCGGCGGCTGCGGGCGGCCGTGGGCGATGATCCCGGATTGGCAAAGGCGGAACGTGACCGCCTGATCTGCGGCATGATGGGCCCTCAGCAGCACTTCGGGGGTGGTGCCGGTTCGCGCGCGGTCGAGATGTCTCGTACACGACCCGCACCGGCCCCGGTGGCGCGCACGGGGTGAGAACCGGACCGGTGCCAAGCTCCCGGTCGGTGGTGCGCGACGCAGGTCATGACTCGCGCTCGGAAGGCGGCCGGTGAGCAGTTCCGCGGGATACGGGTGGTCCTATGTCAACCAGGAGGCCGAGCGCCGCCGGCAGTTGCGCGCCCGCCTCGCCGCCGAGGCGCAGCGGGCCGAGAACCTGCGCCGGGCCGAGGCGCGGCGGGCGGAGCTGCGGGCCCGGCTGGGCGAGCTGAACGAGCAGGCCCAGGGGCTGCGCGGGGAGGCCGGGCAGCTGCGGCGCGCCTACCGGACGGCCCGGGTCACGGTGGAGACGGTGACCGTCGGGGCCGGGGCGGACGAGGCCGAGCTGACGCGGGCGGTCGAGCGGGCCCGGGCGGCGAACGCGCGGGCCGCCCAGGAGCTGGCCGAGGCGGTGCAGGACGTGTGGTCGGCCGTGCTGCCGGAGGCGGTGGCCGAACCGGAGCGCATCCGCCCGACCCGCGCGGAGACGCGCCGAAGTGCCGGAGAGGCGAAGGCGGCGGCCGAGGCCGCCGCCGAGCAGGCCCGGGCCGAGCAGGCCGACCGCGTCGAGCGGGTCCGGGCCGGCGCGCTCGTCGAGGCGCAGGCGGTCCTCGACCGCGACGTGCCCCGCTGCGACCCGGCCGACCTGGAACGGGTGGCGGGCCTGGTCCGCGCCCTCAGGGCGGCCGCCACCGTCCCCGATGTGCGGGCCACGCTCACCGACCTCGCCGCCCTGGTCCAGCACTCGGTGGGGCGCCGCGCCCGCGACGAGGAGCGGGCCGAACTGCGGGCCGCCCTGGCCGAGCTGGTGCGGGAGGCGGAGCCGGCCGAGCGGGACCGGCTGCTCGCCGACCTCGCCGCCGCCGAGGACCCGGCCTTCCTGCGGCCCGCCGTGGAGGCGGCCGTGGCGCGGGCCGACGCCCGCCGCAACCGGGTGCCGGTGGCGGCGGCGCTCGCCGAGGTGCTGCGCGAGCGGGACTACCTGGTAGGCGAGGACTTCGAGGACCTGCTCGCCGCCGAGGGCGAGGTGGTGGTGCCGTTCGGCGACCCGGATCCGGGCCGGGCCGTCGCGGCTGCGGGTGGAGTGGCCGGGGACGGACAGGCCGGAGCCGGCGGCGAGCCGCCGGCCGCCGGGTACGGGCTGCGCCTGGTGCTGGCCCCGGACCGGGCGACCCTGTCCACGGCGGTGGTCCGCCGGGAGGACGCCGGGACCGGTGACGCCTGGCAGGACGAGGAGCAGGACGAGAGCGTCCAGCAGTGGTTCTGCGAGGAGCAGTTGCCCGCGATCGAGGAGGGCGTCCGGCTGCAGGGCGTGCGGCTGGAGCGGACGTCCGCGATGGCGCCGGGTGCGATGGCCGCGGGCCTCGTCCCCGGCGGGTCGTGGCCGCAGCCGCCGTCCGCCGCGGCCCCGCGCCGCCGCGGCGGCCGGTCGAAGCGCTCCGGCACCACCGGCGCCGCCGCCGTCCGCAAGCCGCAGGAGCGTGGCCGTGAGCGCTGAGCAGCAGGGGAACGGGCCGGCCGGCCTGCGCAAGGACGCGCCGCCGCCCGGCTCCGACGCCACCCGGGGCGGCGCCGACCCCCGCCCCGCGACGCCCAGTTGGATCCGCGAGCTGGACATGGCACTCACCGTCCACCCGCAGGTGCTGCTGACCGGCAACGTCCGCGACCAGTACCTGCTGCCCGACGACCACGCGGCCGGCAGCAGCCCCACCCTCGCGCCGTACAGCCTCGGCGGGGTGATCGAGTCCCTCTGCGCCGCCCGGGGTTACGGCGCGCTCGCCTTCCTCGACCAGGTGCACGAGCGGATCACGCTGCTGCGGCTGAGTGCGACCGTCGACCAAGTACCGGCGGTGCTGAGGGAGTTCGCCGAGCGGGACGAGAAGTGGCGGCGCGGCCGGGACGGTCAGGGCGCGGACGGCACCGACGACGAGGACGAGCCGGAGATGCTGGACCGGCTGCGCGACGCGATGGTGGGCGTCGTCCACCACCCCGGCCCGCCGATCGGACTGGTCGTCCCCTACTCCGGCCGGCTCGGCTCGCCGCAGGCACCCGTCGCGGGGGAGGCCGCCCGGCTGTTCGCGGCCGCCGAGGAACTGGGCCACACCGCCCGGCCGGTGCAGGGCGCGAGCGCCGTCACGCCGTACAACACGGTGTTCTGGGTGGTGGAACGGCAGGAGGAGCTGCCCCGGGAGTTCGCGGTCGGCAGCCGTGCGGTGCGGGTGATCAGCGTCCCGCAGCCGCCGCACGACCAGCGGCTCGCCGCCGCCCGGCACGTGGTCGGCGGGCTCGCCCGCTACCAGGCGGCGACCGGCGGACCGGCCCTCACCGAGGCCGAGACCGCGACGGCGGCCAAGGCGCTCGCCGACTCCTCGCACGGCATGGGCAGTTCGGAGGTGATGGCGATCGGCAGGATGGCCCTGGACCGGAACCTGCCGGTGCAACGGCTGGACGAAGCGGCCCGGCTCTACCGGATCGGCGTGCTCGACAACCCGTGGGCCACCGACGAACTGCGCGAACGCATCGCCACGGGCGAGGAGTTCCTCAACGGCAAGGTGATCGGCCAGCCGTACGCGGTGCGCCGCACCCTGGAGATCTTCATGCGCTCGGCGGCCGGGCTGAACGGCGCGCAGGCGTCCAGCTCGCCCAGCCGGCCGCGCGGCACCCTGTTCCTCTCCGGCCCGACCGGTGTCGGCAAGACCGAACTCGCCAAGGGCGTCGCGGAGATGATCCTCGGAAAGGACGCCCGGCCGATCCGCTTCGACATGAGCGAGTTCGCCGAGGAGCACGCCCGGGACCGGCTGATCGGCGCCCCGCCCGGCTTCGTCGGTCACGACGCCGGCGGTGAACTCACCAACGCCGTGCGGGCCAACCCGATGAGCGTGCTGCTCTTCGACGAGATCGACAAGGCGAACCCCCGGCTGTTCGACCTCTTCCTCCAGATCCTGGAGGACGGCCGGCTCACCGACGGCCGGGGCGCCACCGTCTACTTCACCGAGTGCGTCCTGATCTTCACCTCGAACCTCGGCATCACGGCCGCCGTGATGGGCGAGCCGCCGAAGGGCGAGGCGGGCACCGGGGACGCGGGCGGCAGCGGTGGCACCAGTGGCAACGGTGGCACCAGTGGCAACGGCGCGGCCGGGAGCACCGGCGCCACGGAGGTCGCTCCCCGCACCAACCGGCGCCCACTGAGCCGCCACGACGATCCGACGGTGGTCCGCCAGAGCCTGCGGGAAGCCTTCGACGCCTTCTTCAACGACAGCATCAAGCGGCCCGAGCTGCGCAACCGCTTCGGTGACAACTTCATCCCGATGGACTTCATGCAGGAGAAGTGGGTGCCGCGGATCCTCGACAAGGCCATTGCCTCCGTCGCGGGCCGCGTCCTGGAGGCCCACGGCGCCGAGCTGACCCTCGCCGACGACGCGTGGGAGGTGCTGCGGGTCGAGGCGACCCGGCGGCTGGACCACGGCGGCCGAGGAGTGCTGACCGCCGTCGAGTCGGCGCTGGTCAACCCGCTCGCCAAGGAGGTCTTCCGGACCCCGCCCCGCCGGGGCGAGCGGCTCCAGGTCGTCGCGATCGAGGGCGACGGGGACGGCGAGGGCTACCGGCTGGAGGTCGAGCGGTGGCAGGGCTGAGCCCGGACGGCGGCCTCCCGGCGGCTGCCGCTTCCGCTGCCGTCGCCGAGACCGCCACCGAGACCGCGACCCAGGCCGCGACCCCGGCCGCCGCGGCCCTCGTCGGCCAGGTCTACCGCCCTGTGACCTCGCTCGGGCCCGGCCGACGGCTCGGCATCTGGTTCCAGGGCTGCACCCTGGCCTGCCCCGGCTGCATGTCCCGGCACACCTGGGAGGCCACCGGCGCACGGGAGTTGACCGTCGAGCGGTTCGCCGCACTCTGGCGGGCGGCACTCGCCGACGGACTCGACGGCCTCACCGTCAGCGGCGGCGAACCACTGGAGCAGCCGGCCGCCCTCGCCGCGCTGCTCGCCGCCGCCGACGCCGAACGCCGCCGGGCGGGGAGCCCGGCCGACCTGCTGGTGTACACCGGCTGGGAACCGGAGGAACTGGCCGCCGACCCGGCCACCGCCGCCGCGCTGGACGGCGCGGACGCGGTGATCACCGGCCGCTACCGGGCCGGGCAGCCCACCCGGCTCGCCTGGCGCGGTTCGGCCAACCAGCGGCTGACCACCCGCACGGCGCTCGGCCGGGAGCGGTACGCGCCCTACCTGGAGCACCGGCCGGAGCGGCCCGAGCTCCAGGTGCGGGTGAGCGAGGGCGAGGTCCGGGTGATCGGGGTGCCGCGCCCCGGGGACCTGGGCCGGATCGAACGAGACCTGGTCCGACGCGGCGTGACCCTTCGGGAGACCTCGTGGCGACCGTGATCTACCGCTGCCCGGTGGGAGCGCCGGGGGAGTGCCCGCCCTCCGCCACCCGGGGGTACTGCCAGGTGCACATGTTCCAGCAACTGGAGCGTTACGACCCGGCCGAGGACATCCCGCCGGCCGACGCCCCGGCCGACGCCCCGGTCGACCGTGTGTCCGCCGGTCCCCGGCCGGCCACCGACCCGGAGGCCGCGACCCGTCCGGCGCGCCCGGCCCGCGCGGCGCAACCGGAGCAGAACCAGCACCGGCAGCAGGACCAGCGCCGGCAGCAACAGGACCACCGGCAGCAGCCGCGACCCGCCCGACCGCCGGTGGTCCGGCTGGCCCTGGTCGTCGCCGGGGTACTGCTGCCCGTCCGCGCCGAACACCGGCGCGGGGGCGGCGGACTGGCGATCGGCCGCGACGAGCCCGACTGCGCGGCGATCCCCGGCCTGGCCGGCCTCGACCAGCTCTCCCGGCACCACGCCCGGCTGTGCTGGACCGACGGCGCGCTGTACGTCGAGGACCTGGGGTCGACCAACGGCACCTTCGTCGACGGCCGCCGGATCGAGGCGCCGACCCGGATCGGACCGGGGAACCGGTTGAGGTTCGCGCTGGACCTGGACGTCCAGGTGGTCGAGATCGACGAGTTCGGCGCGCCCCGGTGAGCCGGGGCCGTGAGGAGGAGAACGGCGCGATGGCCGACACACCGCCGGAGCCCGGCCCGCCCACCCGCGTCCAGCGGCCCGGCCGGGCCAAGGGCGAGGGTCAGGGACAGGGTCAGGTTCAGGGACAGGGTCAGGGACAGGGCCCGACGCCGGACGCGCCCGGCGGCGCCTCCGCCGAGAGCCCGCGTACCCGCGTGCAACGGCCGCGCACCGACCCCGGCACCACCTCGGAGAGCCCGCGTACCCGCGTACAACGCCCGAAGACCGACCCCGGCGCCACCGCCGCTACGGGCACCGTTCCCGGCGCACGCACCCGCGTCCAGCGCC
>NZ_JZWY01000338.1:0-5822 GCF_000966955.1 Streptomyces sp. NRRL S-495 | reverse complement strand
CGTCCAGCGCCCGGGCGGCCCGGTCCCGCCCAGGACCCCCGCCGAACCGTCGCCCACCGCCGCTCCACCCACCGCCGCTGCTCCACCCACAGCCGCTCCACGCACCGCCACCCCGCCCACCAGCGTCCCGCCTGCCGGTCCCGCCGACTTCCCCACCGCCCTCACCGACCGCTACCACCCCGTCGGCCGGGTCGGCTCCGGCAGCGAGGGCACCGTCTGGCACGTCAGCCGCGCCGACGGCCGTGGCAGCAGCAGGGGCAGCAACAGGGGAAGCGGCGACAGCGACGGCTACGCGGCCGTGAAGGTCGGCAACCCGGGCGTGCGGGCCGACACCGAACTCCTCGCCCACCTCGCCAGCGACCCGCTCTTCCGCCGCCACGTCCCCGAGATCCTCGGCCACGGCCAGGTCGAGCACGCGGGCGCGCTCTGCGACTGGCTGGCGATGGAGTACCTTCCCACCACCCTCGCCGACCACGTCGCCGAACTGCGCCAGGAGGGCCGCCTCGGCCGCCGCGGCGCGACCGAGCGGATCATCCGCGAACTCGTCGACCTGCTGGAGTTCTGGCAGGTGAGGATCAAGCGCAACCCGGTCGACTTCAAGCCCGCCAACATCCTGGTCCGCGGGGGCGGCCGGAACGGCGGCTCCGCCAGCGAGTTCGTGGTGGCCGACTTCGGCGGCGTGGCCAAGCTCACCGCCAGCCGTCGCTTCTCCACCGACATGCAGGTCACCGTCGCCTACATGGCACCGGAACAACTCGCGGGCAGCAACGACCCGGCCGGGCCGTGGTGGGCGCTCGGCACCATCCTCTACGAGGTGTTCACCGGCGCGAGCCGCTACCGCCGCGCGGACGGTGGCCTGGTCAGCGACGAGGCCCTGCAGTTCCGGCTGGTGATGGACGACGAGGTGGACCTCACCGCCGTCGCCGAGGAGCGCCACCGGCTGCTGCTCCAGGGCCTGTTCACCAAGGACCCGGCCGACCGGTGGACGGCGCCGCAGGTCCGGGCCTGGCTGAAGGGCGAGAGCCCGGAGGTGGTCCGCAGCCGGGTCGCCCCGCCGCCGCCCGGTCCGACCCCGCCGCCCGGGCCCAAGCACCGTCCGATCGCCTTCCGGGGCGAGGACTTCCACGAACCGGCGGCGCTCGCCGAGGCGTTGCTGAAGCGCTCGGCGGACGCGGCGGCCTGGTTGGTCAGCGGCGGTGCCCGGCGTCTGCGCGACTGGCTCCGGGACGAGGTCAAGGACACCGTCCTCGACCTGCACTACCTCAAGGACGTCGAACGCGGCACCTCCGCCGAGAAGTCGGCGGCGGCCTCCCGGGCCGTGCTGGCCCTCGGCGCCGCGTTCACCCCCGCGGCGGTCCCGTACGTGCGGGACCGCCGGGTCGACGTGGCCGGGCTGGTGGAGCTGGCCGAGCAGCCGGACGCGTCGACCGTGGTCGACGAGCTGGTGGCGGCCGGGCTGCTCGGGCTCGCCGCCCGCTTCCACTGCGGCCACCCGGCCTGCCCGGAGCGGGCCTGCGCCCGACTGCTCGGCCTCACCGAACTCGCCGCCGTGCTGAACCGGGTCGAGCGCGAGGCCCGCACCCTCGGCGGCCGCAACGGCGGCACCAGCAACGGCAGCACCAACACCAACACCAACGGCGACGGCCGCCTCACCGCCGCCGAACGCAAGGCCGCCCGCCGCTGGATCCTCCTGCTCACCCTCCAGCCGGACGGGCAGCGGCGTGCCCTCGTCCGCCGCCTCTCCGCCCTGCCCGGCCCGCTGGGCGCCCTGCCCGCACCGGTCCACTCGACCGTGGCCGCCGTCGCCGACGGGGCGGGCGCGGTGGCGGCGCGGGTGCGCGGCGGCGGCCGGGAGCGGTTCCGCCGCAACTGGTCGGAGCTGCGCCGCCGGGCGCTCACCGCCGACCCGGTAACGGCCGACGGGCGGGGCGTGCTCGCCGCGGCGGCCGTGCTCCAGGTGCGGAGCGTCCGTTCCGGCGGTGCACGGCGCGGCCGCAACCGGGGGGCGTGGAAGGCGGACCTGCGCGCCTGGCGGAGCGGCGCACAGAGCGCGCTGCCCCGGCGCGCGGTCGCCGGCGTGCTGCTGTTCCTCTGCCTCGCCGTCACCCTCTGGGCGGGCGCGGTCTGGCGGATCTCCGTCGACGCCGGGGTGGGCGGGGCCGTGGCGCCCGGCGGCGCGTTCGACGGCCCGCTGCGGACGGCTGGGGAGGCCGCCGCGCGCGCGACGGCCGGTCAGCTCGGCGCCGCCCTGGTCGCCGCCCTCGCGGTGGCGGCGTTCCCGGCCCGGATCGGGCGCCGGATTCTGTTCCTCGCCGCCGCCGCCTCCTTCGCCGTCGGCTACCTGCACCTCGGGCCGCCGATGACCGTGCTCAGGCCGCCGCAGCCGGTGATCGACCGGGTGGTCATGTTCGAGGGCGGGACGGCGAGTTGGGCCGGGGTGGCCGCGACGGCGACCCTCGTCCTGGTGCCGGTCCTCAACGGCCGCTCGGTGCGCTGGCTGCTCGCCCCGGCGCACGAGGCCGCGCAACGGGCGGCCGGCGATCGCCACCCGCCGCCGCGCCCGGGGCGGCGGCACCGGCGCGGCCAGGGGCTGGCGTCCCGGCCGCGACGGCTACCGGGACCGGCTGCTGTTCTGGCTCGGCGGGACGCTGGTGCTGACCCTGGTCCTCTGGGCGGCGGTCGAAGTCCGGCTTGCGGTGGTCCACCGCGACCAGCACCCGACCCCGGAGTCCTGGGGCACCGGCCAGGTCGGCGCGGCCTACCAGGCCGACTACCTCCTCCTGCTGGCCTTCCTCACCCTCGTCGCCGCGGCCACCGTCCCGCGCGCGGCCCGCCGTCTGCTGGCCGCGGCCGCGGTCGGCACGGCGGTCCTCGGCGCCTGGCCCCCGCCGCTGGGCCCGCTGGAGGCGCTGCGCATCCCCGTCCTGGGCCCGTGGTTCCGCTCGCTGGCCGAGATCTGGGGCCACGCCGCCTTCTGGGCGGCGCTCCTGGTGATGCTCCCGCTCGCGTGCTACCTGGCCGTCTGGACCTCCCGCCGGATCGGGGAGTAGGAAGTCGGCCGGTCCGACTTCCCACTCCTCCTCCGCACGCACGCCGGCACCCCGCCCCGCCCGGACTCACCTCCCGGGCGGGGCGGGGTGCGCGGCGGTGCCGGGTTACGGGCAGAGGCGGCCGGGGCGGCACTCGGGGTCGGCGTCGGCGGGACGGTAGTTGGACCACCACAGCGCCCGCTGGTTGTAGTAGACGACCAGGTTGCCGCCGTTCTGGACGGCGAGGTAGGCGCCCGGGTGGCCGGCCGTGCGGCTCTCCCACAGGGGGCGCCAGGCGGCGTCGTAGGCGGTGAGGTTGCCGTCGGCCTGGACGTAGAAGTACGAGCCGAGACCGTAGGTGCCGACGGCCGTCCAGATCGGGACGTTGTTCTTGTACAGCACCACGTGGCCGTCGTACTGCTGGAACAGCACGGTGCTGCCGTCCGGTGAGGACCAGCTCTGGCCCGGGCTCAGGCCCGCGGTGGCCCGGATGACGGTCTGGTCGGCGTTCGACACCGCGGCCGCGGCCGCGGAGACGGTAGCGGTGGCTGCGGCGCCGCTCGCGGCCGGGGCACCGCCGGCGGCCTGGGCGGTGCCGCCCAGCAGGCCGGCCGCCATCAGCACGGCACCGGCCGCGACACCGGCGCGGGGGACGAGGGATCTCGCGATTCTCATGACGGACACACTCCCGAAGTCGTCTCTGCCTGGGTGCGGCCAGTCTCACGGCGCCCACCGCACCGGGGCAAAGCCCTTCGACGCCCGTCGAATCCGGGCGCACGGACGGGCGGGGCGGGTCCCGGTCCAGGGGTTCAGTGCCGGGGGCTCAGTGCGGCCGCAGCCCGGTGAACACCACGTCCAGGACCCGCCCGTGGGCGGCCGGGTCGGGGCCGAGCTGCTCCAGGGTGGCGCCGGTGCCGACGATCAGCGCGATCAGTTCGGGCAGGGTGAGGTCGGCGCGGACGGCCCCGGCCCGCTGGGCGCGGTCCAGCAGTTCCGCCAGCCGGGTGCGGATGACCTCGGAGGACGCGCGCAGCGAGGAGTGCACGTCGATGCCGGCCGCGGCGAGGGCCCGGGCGAACTCGTTCTTGCCGGCGGACTGTTCGACGATCAGCCGGAAGCAGCCGAAGAAGGCCTCGGCGGGCTCGGCCCCGGCGGCGAGTTCGGCGGTCCCCGCCGCGATCGTCTCCAGCCGACGCACCATCACCGCCTCCAACAGGGCTTCCTTGGTGGGGAAGTGCCGGAACAGCGTGCCGACGCCGACACCGGCGGCGCGGGCGATCTCCTCCGTCGGCACGCCGACGCCGCAGGTGGTGAACACCTCGGTGGCGGCGTCCAGCAACTTGGCCCGGTTGCGGGCCGCGTCCGCCCGGAGCGGGCGCTCCTGTGTGCCGCTCATCCTCTCAACTCCCTTTCGTTCGAAGGCGGGAACGCCGGTCGGCGGACCCTGGACAACCGGACTGTCCAGTCCGTATCGTCTTTACCGGAGTCGCTGGTCCGGTTCCAGCGGCCACATCCTCGTCCCTGTCGCTCCGTCCTTGTCGTTCCGGGGGTTGATCATGTCCGAAACGCGGTCACCGCGCGAGACCTTCCACGTACTGCTCGACGGCATCACGGCCGGCCGCTTCACCGAGCTCGCCGCGCTCTACGCCGAGGACGTCGTGGTGGAGACGCCCCTCGAACCCGGCGGGCCGGGCAGGTTCGAGGGGCGCAAGGTCCTCGCCGAACGGTTCGCCCAGCTCGGCGAGCAGTCCCCACTGGAGCTGAGCTCCCGGAACGTGGTGGTCCGCGAGACCGACGACCCCGAGGTGATCGTCGCCGAGTGGGACTACGAGGTGCGCCACCGCACCACCGGCCGGAGGCTCACCGCCGCCAACATCCAGGTCCTGCGGGTGCGGGACGGACTCATCGTGCACAGCCGCGACTTCCACGACCACCTGGCACTCGCCGTGCTCACCGGCACCCTGCCGCAGCTGGTCGCGGCCCTGGAAGCCGAGTAGCCGCCCGCCTCCCCGGGGTCAGCTCCGGAGGACGCGCTGCAGCCAGCGCAGCCGGGCGTCCCGGGCGTCGCGGCTGACGGCGGCCTCCGGGGCGTAGGTGTCGAAACCGTGGCACGCGCCCGGCCAGACATGCAGCTCGGCGGCGCCGCCGGCCCGCCAGATCGCGTCCGCGTACGCCACCGCCTCGTCCCGGAAGGTCTCGGCCGAGCCGACCTCCAGATAGGCCGGCGGCAGCCCCGCCAGGTCCGCGGCCCGGGCGGGCGCCGCGTAGGGCGGCAGGTCGTCGGCGCCGTACCGCTCGCCCAGCACGGCCCGCCAGGCGGTCGCGTTCGAGGTCCGGTCCCAGGTGTCGTGCCCGGCCAGCTGATGGGTGGAGAAGGTGCGGTCCCGGTCGTCCAGCATCGGGCTCAGCAACAGCTGGCCGGCCGGTACCGGCCCGCCCCGGTCCCGGGCCAGCAGGGCGAGCGCCGCCGCCAGACCGCCGCCCGCGCTCTTGCCGCCGACGACGATCCGCCCGGCGTCCGCGCCCAGCTCCGCCGCGCGCCCGGCCACCGCGAGCAGCCCGGCGTAGCAGTCCTCCACCGCCGCCGGGTACGGCGCCGCCGGAGCCAGCCGGTACTCCGCCGAGACCACGGCCAGCCCCAGCGGCTCGGCCAGTTCGCGCAGCAGACGCGGCAGCACCGACCACGCGTTCCCCATCACCATGCCGCCGCCGTGCAGGTAGTAGAGCAGCGGCAGCGGTCCGCCCGCCCCGGCGGGCCGCGCGCTCACCAACCGCACCTCCGGCCCGCCGCCG
>NZ_JZWY01000329.1:0-9810 GCF_000966955.1 Streptomyces sp. NRRL S-495 | reverse complement strand
GAGCAGCGGCAGGACGGCGGGGCCGGTCGCCGGGTCGGCGGCCAGGCCCAGCAGCAGTTCCGACTGCCCGGTGTGACGGTGCAGCACGGCGGCCCAGGCGGTGAGCACCGTGATCGACGGGGGAACCCCCGCCGAGTCGCTCACCCGGTCGAGGCGGGCCGTCGTGGCGGCGGGAAGCGGCAGGCGCTCGGTCCCGGGGCGGTACGGCCCGGCGGTGAGCCGGGGCCGGTCGGTGGCCAGGTCGATCGCCGTCGCTCCGTCGAGGTGCCCGTGCCGGGCCCCGGACCGGATCGACGCGGTGTCCGTCATGTGGTCCCCCTTCGTGCTTCGGTGTCTGGGTGGTGCGACGGCATGCGGGCTCGACAGAGCGTCGGCCCGGGCCGTCGTCCTGCTGCTGTCGTTTGTTGTCGCTTGTTGTCGCTTGCTGTCGCTGTTGTGCCTGGCGGGCCCGGTCAGCCCGACCGGTCGGCCGGCTCGGCCCGCTCGCCGTGCCAGGAGCGCCACAGCCGGGCGTACGGACCGCCCCGCCGCACCAGCTGCTCGTGGCTCCCGGTCTCGGTGATCCGGCCGTCCTCCATCACCACGACGCGGTCGGCGTCGTGCGCGGTGTGCAGGCGGTGGGCGACGGCGACGACCGCGCGTCCCTCCAGTACGGCGGCCAGGGCCCGTTCCAGCTGCCGCGCGGCACGCGGGTCCAGGAGCGAGGTGGCCTCGTCCAGGACCACGGCGATCGGATCGCTCAGCACCAGCCGGGCGAGGGCCAGTTGCTGCGCCTGGATCGGCGAGAGCGGCGCGGCGCCCGAGCCCACCTCGGTGTCCGGGCCCAGTTCGCAGGCCCACTCCCAGGCGTCGACCGCCTTCAGGGCGTGTTCGAGCTCGTGCTCCCCGGCGTCCGGCCGGGCGATCAGCAGGTTGTCCCGCAGGGTGCCGCGGAAGACGTGGTGCTCCTGGGTCACCAGGGCGATCTGGCGGCGGAGTTCGGCCACCGGGACGGCCGCCATCGCGGTGCCGCCGATGGTGATGGAGCCGGCGGTGGGGGTGTGCAGCCCGGCCAGCAGTCCGGCGAGCGTGCTCTTCCCGGCGCCGGACGGGCCGACGACCGCGATCCGCTCCCCGGCCCGGATCGTCAGATCGACGGAGTGCAGGACGTTCTGGCCCTCCCGGTAGGCGTGCGACACGCCCTTCAGGACGATGTCCTTCCCGGCGCCCGCACCGTTCGCCCCCGCACCGCCCGGGCCGGACGCCGCCGCACTGCCCGTCTCCGGCGTGGCCACGCTGCCCGCCTCGGACCCGGGCCCGTGCACGCCGAGGATCCGGGCCAGCGAGGCCCCGCCGACCTGCAGCTCGTCCATCCAGTACAGCAGCCGGTCCACCGGGCCGATGATCTGCTGCACGTACAGGGTGGCCGCCGTCACGGCCGCCAGGGACACATGGCCGTCGAGGTACAGCAGGCCGCCGATCAGCAGGGTGGCGACCACCGGCAGCACATAGCCGGTGTCGGCGATCGGCAGGTAGACGCTGCGCAGGTACAGCGTGCGGCGCTCGGCCGCGTAGGACTCGGCGATGTCCTCGTTGACCCGGGCGAAGCGGTGGTCGGCCAGCCGCATCGCGTCGACGGTGCGCGCCCCGTCGACGGTCTCGCCGAGGCCCCCGGTGAGCCGGGCGTAGGAGGCGTTCGCCCGCAGGTAGCCGGCCCGGGCCCGGCGCAGGTACCAGCTGGTCGACAGCCACAGGACGGGCACGGCGACCAGGCACGGCAGCACCAGCACCGGCGCGGTGAGTGCCACCGCGCCCAGCGTCAGCGCGACCGTGGCGAGCGCCACCAGGGTGTCGGGGACGGCGAGTTGCACGGTGCCGGCGAGCACGTCGATGTCCCGGGTGGTGCGGGTGATCAGCTCGCCCGGGCCGGCCCGTTCCACCGTGGCCAGGGGCAGGGCGAGCACCCGGTCGACGAACTCCTCGCGCAGCCGGGCGAGGACCTTCTCGCTGAGCCGCAGCGAGGCGAGCAGCGCGAAGCGGGTGAGGACGGCCTGGGCCACGACGGCGGCGCCGATGGTCAGCGCGGTGCCGGTGGCGCCGTCGATGCCGGTGCCCCGGCCCGCGTCCTCGACCAGTCCACCGAGCAGTTTCGGCGCGACCAGCCCCGCCGCGGTGGCGAGGGCGTGCAGCAGCAGGGAGAACGAGAGCTGTCCCGGGTACCGGAGGGCGAGGCGCCTGGCGTACGCGCGCACCTCGCGGGGTGTCGCGACGGGAAGGGTGCTCATGCCACCGTCACCTCCCTGGTGACGACGGCGCGGTAGCGGGCGTCGGCGAGCAGTTCGCCGTGCCGGCCCTCGGCCACGACCGTTCCTCCCTCGACGAGGACCACGTGGTCGGCGCGGTCCAGCAGGATCGGGCTGGTGGTGAACACCACGGTCGACCGGCCGCGCCGGTGGGCGCCCAGCCGTTCGGCGACGCGGGCCTCGGTGTGGGCGTCGAGCGCGCTGGTCGGCTCGACCAGGACGAGCGTGTCCGGGTCCGTGACCAGGGCGCGGACCAGGTTCAGCCGCTGCCGCTGGCCGCCGGAGAACTCCCGGCCGCCGGTGATCTCCTGGCCGAGGCCCTCGGGCAGCGCCTCGACGACATCGTGGGCCGAGGCGGTGTCGAGCGCCCTCCGCAGCCGGTCCGCGGCGCCGTCCGCGTTGCCGTCCGGGTTGCCGTCCGGGCCGCCGGTCGCGCCGCCGCCCGCGGGACCGTCCGGCCTGCCGCCCGCCGGGCCGTGCGGATCGAGCTGGCCGGCCAGACCGCCGGAGAACAGCCGGGCGTCGTGGTCCACGACCAGGATCCGGCGGCGCACCCCGGCGAGCGGGAACTCGGCCAGCGGGGTGCCGCCGAGGGTGGCCGGGGAGTCCACGTACCGGCCGAGCCGGTCGGCCAGCAGCAGCATGTCGTCCGGGCGGGCGCAGGCCACCGCGACGAACCGGCCCGGTGGGATCTCCAGGCCCGATGCCGGGTCCCGCAGCGGCCCCCGCGCGCCCTCGGTGTCGAGGTCCCGGTCGCCCGAGCCGAGGCCGGGTTCCATCGTGAGGAGGTCGGTCACCATCCGGGCCGCGACGAACGCCCTGGTCAGCTGGTCGACCATGGAGGTCGCACGGCGCAACTGCTCGGCGAGGAACACGGCGTAGCCGTAGAAGGCGACCAGCGCGCCCGGGCTCATCCGGCCGGTGCCGACGAAGTGGGCGCCGAGCCAGACGATCACCGTGACCAGGAGTCCGGGCAGCAGCAGCCGTCCGGCGGCCACGCTCGACTCCACGCCCGCGACCCGGACGCCCTCGTGGCGCACCCGCTGCGAGCGCTCGCGGTACCGGTCGGCGAAGACCCGCTCGCCGCCGATGCCGCGCAGGACCCGCAGGCCGTCGACGATGTCCACGGCGAGGTCCGCCAGCGCGCCCTGTTCCTTCCGCAGGCCCTGCTGCCTGGCGTGCAGCAGCCGCATCAGCGCGGCGATCGCCGCCGCCGAGAGCGGTACGCCGACCAGGGCGACCAGGCCGAGCTGCCAGGAGACGGTCAGCATGACGCCGGCGATGACCGCGATGGACACCACGGCGCCGCCGCCGCGGGCGGTGCTCTCCAGGGCGGCGCCGATCCGGGTGATGTCGGTGGCGCCGACGCTCACCACCGTGCCGGCGGAGACCCGCCGGGGCAGTTCCGCGCCCAGCTGGGCCGCCTTGCGGGTGACGAGCTGCATGGTGCGGTAGCTGGCCCCGAACCGGTTGGTCACCGAGCAGCGGTCGCGCAGGGTGCCGGCGACGGCCTGGGTGACGCCGAGGCCGAGGACGACGGCGCACCACGCCACCAGCGCGCCCCTGTCCCCGGCGATGAGCCCCCGGTCGACCCCGCGGCCGATCGCGGCGGGCACGAAGGCCTGGGCCAGGGTGCAGAGCACGCCGTAGCCCACGGCGAGGACCGCGGAGGCGCGGTGGGCGGCCGCGAGCCACAGCAGGTAGCGGCCGGGGGAGCCGAGCGCGGGCTCGCCCGGGTCGGGTTCGGGGAAGGGACGCATACGAGGACCCTAGGCTTTCGTGCCGAGGGTGAGGCCGTGCTCGTAGGGGAGTCCGCCGACGGTCCGCACCTCGGTGAAGCCCACCCGGCGCAGCCACTCCTCGTAGTCCTTGGCCGGGTAGGCCATGCCGCGGCCGCTGGCGAGCACGTTGAAGTAGAGGCCCAGCCGGGCCGAGAAGATGCCCTCGGTCTCGTCGTCGGACACGTTGAAGCCGTAGACGAAGACCTTGCCGCCGGCGGGCAGGGCGTCGTACGCCTTGGTCAGCAGCGCGAGGATCTGCTCCTCGGCGAAGATCTCCAGGACGTGGCTGAAGAGCACGGCGTCGGCGCCGGGCGGGAACGCGTCCTCGAAGATGTCGCCGGGGTGTAGCCGTACCCGGTCGGCGAGTTCGGCGGCCGCGCCGTCGCCGGCGAGCCGCGACACGCTGGGCATGTCGAAGACGGTGGCCCGGAGTCCGGGGTGGCGCCGGGCGAACTCGGCCGAGGTGGTGCCGTCGCCGCCACCGATGTCGAGCAGGTGCCGCACGGAGGCGAACTCGCTCCGCTCGACCAGGGCGTCGACGCTCCGCAGGGTGAAGGCGCTCATCGCCCGGTGGAACACCGCCTCCAACTCGGGGTTGCGGGACAGGCGCTGGTAGAGCGTGGGTTCGTCGCCGGGGTGGTCGGCGAGCGCCGTGTTGGTACCGGCGCGCAGCGCCCCGGTCATGTGCGAGAAGGCCGGGTAGTAGACCTCCTTCCAGCCCACCAGGATGTGGGACCAGCTGTCCGGCGCGTCCGTCGCCAGCAGGTCCCCGGCCACCGCGGAGTTGGCGTACTGGCCGTCGGTCCTGGTCAGGAGGCCGGTCGAGCAGACGCCCTGGAGGAGCACCCGGAGCTGGTGGGCGGGGATGCCGGTGAAGGCGTGGAGCTGCTCGAACGAGGCCCGGTCGTGCTCCTGGAGGTGGCGGAAGACGCCGAGTTCGACTGCTGTGGTCACCGCGTTGAAGAGCGCGGGGGCGTTCACCAGGAACCGGAAGCGCTCGTAGACCGGATCACCATCGTGCGTGTTGCTCATATGGACGAGCATTCCCTTCTGGATCGTCGGCGGAGGACTTCCCGAAGCGCGAGAACTCGGAACGCGAAAGGCGGAGAACTCGGAAGCGCCCGAGGAATGCGGGCGGCCCGAGCGGAACAATCGTCGCGGGGGCCGTCGATCCGGGGATCCACGGCCTGGACGGGCCCGGCGGACACCCCGGTGCCCAGCAGATGGTACGTCACATTGCACCGGTAGGCGACCCCTCGGGATCAAGAGGGTCCGCGCGGCCGACTCTGTGGGCTTATGGGTGAATCATCCCGCAGATCTCGAAGCCCCGTTCGTCACCGGGGTCTTGACGCACAGTCGGGCGGGATGAAGTGATGGTGTGCAGACACCGCGCCCCCCGGGGCGGATGTGACGATCCGTCAGGGCCCCGGAGGGCTGGGCCGGGAGGGTCGCGCGTCCCGGTTCCGGCGCGATTCCGCCCCCCCTGGGTCATGAGCGGCGAACGGCCGACCGCACCCGGTGATCACCCTGGTCACCGGACCATTCACATGCCGACAGAACCACCACTGGAGGAGCCCGCGATGCAGCTGAACAGCTTCGACGAATGGTCGCCGCTCAAGGAGGTGATCGTCGGTTCGGCGGAGAACTACACCTCGCACGAGCGCGAGCTGTCCTTCGATCTGTTCTTCCACGACAACATCGCCAAGGACAACTCCTCGCGCTCGGAGTGGTACTACCCCCGGCTGACGGCCGCCGCCGACGGCGGGCCGGGCGCCGGATCCGGCCGGAAATCGATCAAGCAGCGCTATGTGGACGAGCTGAACGAGGACCTGGACGGCATCGTCAAGGCACTCGAATCGCTCTCCGTGACGGTCCACCGGCCGATGAGCGTGGACGCCGCGACGGCCAGGGTCGAGACGCCGGCCTGGACGGCCTCGGTGGTGCCGCCCCTCAACGTCCGCGACAACACCCTGATCCTGGGTGACGAGATCATCGAGACGCCGCCGATGATCCGGTCCCGCTACTTCGAGACCCAGTTCCTCACCGGGATCTTCAACGACTACTTCCAGCAGGGCGCCCGCTGGACCGTCATGCCCCGGCCGCTGATGACGGACGCGTCCTTCGACCTCGACTACGCGCGCACCAGCACGGTCGGCGGGCCCCCCGAGCCGATCGGGGACCCGCGACCGTCGCCGTACGACGTCGGCTTCGAGATGATGTTCGACGGCGCCCAGTGCCTGCGGCTCGGACGCGACCTCGTGGTCAACATCTCCACCGCCAACCACGCGATGGCCTGCGACTGGCTGGAGCGCCACCTCGAAGGCCGGTTCCGGATCCACCGGGTGCACCGGCTGAGTGACAGTCACATCGACAGCATGGTGCTGGCGTTGCGGCCCGGCACCCTGCTGGTCCGGAACGAGCGGGTGGTCGAGAAGCTGCCCGAGGCGCTCCGGAAGTGGGACCTGATCGTCCCGCCGCCGGCCGAGGGCAACAACTTCCCGCAGTACGACGACGACGACCTGATTCTGACCAGCCCGTTCATCGACCTGAACGTGCTCTCCGTCGCCCCGGACACGGACACCGTCCTGGTCAACGAGGCCTGCCCGGAGCTCGGGCGCACGCTCGAACGGCACGGCTTCACCGTCGTGCCGGTCCGCCACCGCCACCGGCGGCTCTTCGGCGGTGGCTTCCACTGCTTCACGCTGGACACGGTCCGCGAGGGCGGGCCGGAGGACTACCTCGACTGACGCGGGGGCGGGGCGGCGGGCACCGGCGCGGTGGCCGGTTCCCGCCGCCGAAGGGGGAGCGACCGGGTGTCAGCGGCCCTCCCAGTCGGGGGTGCGCTTCTCGACGAACGCGAGCGGCCCCTCTACCGCGTCCCGGCCGGCCATGCGCCGCTCCTCCCAGGGGTAGCGCATCGCGAAGGCCTCTTCCAGCGGCACGGTGGCGGAGCGGGTCGCCGCCTCCTTGATGGCCCGGACCGAGAGGGGAGCACAGCGCAGGATGTCCGAGACCCACCGGTCGGTGCAGGCGTCGAGCTCGGCGGCCGGCACCACCTCGTTCACCAGGCCGAGTTCGAAGGCGCGCCGCGCGTCCATCGGGCGCCCGGTCAGCAGATGCCCCATCGCGGTCTTCCACGGCAGCTGCCTGGTCAGCCGGAACACGCCGCCGGCGCCCGCCATGAGGCCGAGCCTGGCCTCCGGCAGCGCGAACGTCGCGTCCTCGGCGGCGACGACGAGGTCGCAGGCCAGGGCGAGTTCGAACCCGCCGCCCATCGCGTACCCCCGGACCGAGGCCACCACCGGCTTGGCCAGCTCGAACCGCTCCGTCAGCCTCGGCCAGCCGGGTTTGCCCCGGCTGCCGAAGGTGGCCGTGCCCGCCGTCCCGTCCCGGACCCGGCCGGCCAGCTCCTTGAGGTCCTGGCCGACGGAGAAGGCGCGTTCGCCCGCGCCGGAGAGCACGGCGACCCACAGGTCGTCGTCGGCCTCGAAGGCGTCCCAGGCCCGCGCCAGCTCCTCGTGCGTCCGTAAGTCCATCGCGTTGAGCACGGCGGGCCGGTTGATCGTCACCCGGGCCACCCGGCCGTCCTTCTCGAACAGGACCCTCGGCTCCTCGGCATTCCCGGCGGCCGCCGCGTTCCCGTTCGTGCTCTCGTCCGTGTTCCCGTTCCCGGATTTCCCTGAAGATTCTTCCGACATGGCGGAATCGTAGCCCGGCGACACCGAAGAAACTACCGAGGAAGCGTCCGGAGGAGACGACGATGAAAGTGGCCGACCGGAGTGTCCGGAACCGCCCGAAATCCTTGTCCGCGGAATCCCGAACGACATCCCCCGCGATCGTGGGGGTCGGCACCTCGGTGCCCGGCACCTCCTATTCGCAGCGCGAACTGCTGGACATTTTCGGCATCACCGACCCGCGGGTCCGCTCGATATTCCTGAACAGCGCCATCGACCGCCGCGCGCTCACGCTCCCGCCGCCGCTGCCGGACGGCACGATGCCCGTCGAGACCCAGGGCCAGCTGCTGGCGAAGCACGTCACCAGCGGTGTGGCGCTGGGCCGGCAGGCGGTCGAGGCCTGCCTCGGGGCGGCCGGCGCGACCCTCGCCGAGGTGCGGTACCTGTGCTGCGTCACCTCGACCGGGCTCCTCACCCCGGGCTTCTCCGCGCTGCTGATCAAGGAGCTGGGCATCGACCGGCACTGCGCCCGGCTGGACGTGGTGGGCATGGGGTGCAACGCGGGCCTCAACGGCCTGACCTCGGTGGCCTCCTGGGCCGCCGCCCACCCCGGTGAGCTGGCCCTGATGGTCTGCATCGAGGCGTGCTCGGCGGCGTACGTGATGGACGGCAGCATGCGCTCGGCCGTGGTCAACAGCCTCTTCGGGGACGGCTCGGCGGCGGTCGCCGTGGTCGCACCGGCCACCGCACCGGCCACCGCACCGGCCACCGCGCCGTCCGCCGTCGAACCCGCCACGCCCGCTGGCCCGGCGCTGCTGCGCTTCTCCAGCTGCATCGTCCCCGAGGCCTCCGCCGCGATGCGCTACGACTGGGACGACGCGCAGGGGAAATTCAGCTTCTACCTCGACCCGGACATCCCCTATGTCGTGGGAGCGCACGCGGAACTCTCGCTCGACCGCCTCCTCGACGGAACGGGACTGAACCGCTCCGACATCTCCCACTGGGTGATCCATTCCGGCGGGAAGAAGGTTGTGGATTCGGTCCGGGTGAATCTCGGCCTCACCCGCAAGGACGTCCGGCACACCACCGGGGTCCTCCGCGACCACGGAAATCTTTCGAGCGGATCCTTTCTGTTCTCCTACGAACGGCTTGCCGCCGAGGCCTGCGCCGAACCCGGCGAATTCGGCGTCCTCATGACCATGGGTCCCGGATCAACCATCGAACTGGCCCTGGTGGGCTGGTGACGGAAGGAATGGCGGTCACGATGCACGCGAACCTCGACCCGACCCCGCTGCCCGACGGACTCGGCCCCGAGGTGAGGATCGACGGGACCCGGCCGCTGGCCGAGCTCACGGCGGCGGTGAACGCCGTCTGCGACGAGGTGGAGAACCGGCCCGAGCGGTCCGTCGTGGTGCTGCGCCTCGACGTCACCCCGGCCGACTCCCGGTCCTGGCCCGGCGCCGTCGACGTCCGGCAGGTCAACCGCTGGGAGCGGGCCGTGCGCCGGTTCGAGCGCCTGGCCGCGATGACCATCGCCGCCGCCCGCGGCGCCTGCGGCGGCCCGGCCCTGGACCTCCTGCTGGCCGCGGACTTCCGGATCGGCGCACCCGACCTGCTGCTGATGCTGCCCGTCAACGACGGCCACTTCTGGCCCGGCATGTCGCTCTACCGGCTGGTCCAGCACCTCGGCGTCGCCAGGGCCCGCCAGATCGTCATGTGGGGCAATGACATCTCGGTCGACCGGGCACTGGAACTCGGCCTGATCGACCAGCTGAGCGAGGACGTCGCGGAGGCCGTGCACACCGCGACCGTGCTGATGGGGCGGATCTCGGACCGGGAACTGGCCGTCCGCCGCCAGCTCCTGCTGGAGGCCGGCTCGGCCGACTACGACGAAGCCCTGGGCGTCCACCTGGCCGCCTGCGACCGCGCGACCGCGAGCTGCGCCGGCTGGCCGCCGCCGCGGCCCCGGGGACACCGGGGAGCGCCCGGTGACGACTCCGGCCCGCCCGCCCGGCCCGGCACCCCAGCTCCCACCGCCGGCACCCGTCCCGGCGCCCGCCCCCGCTCCTGCTC
>NZ_JZWY01000328.1:0-7723 GCF_000966955.1 Streptomyces sp. NRRL S-495 | reverse complement strand
CGAGGTGGGCGCGGCGCCGGTCGGGGCGGCGGTGCTGCCGCCCGCCGGGGCGGAGGTCGGGGCGGCGGTGACGGCCGGGTCGTCGTTCTCCGGACCGCAGGCGGTCAGTGCGAGCGCGAGCGCGGCCACCGGAACGGCCGCGCGCAGAGTGCTCCGAAGCTTCGTCAAGATATGTCTCCCCCGTGGATGATGTGGTCGGTGCGGCGCCGTGGATCCGAGGATCCGAGGTGCCGTCAGTGTCGGACGCGGACGGTGTCCGGTCGGTTCCGGAGCGGAACCTGCCGGATCGTACCGCCACCGGAGGACAAGGGGGCAAGCCGTGATCGCGATCGTGCTGGGAGCGGTCCTGGCGGGGCTGCTGGTGGCACCGGCCCTGCGCGGACTGGTGGTGCGGTACGCCGTGCCCGAGGAGCAGCCGTGGTGCCTGGCCTGTCCGGCCTGCGGGCGCGCCCTGCGCGGCCTGCCGCCCACCGGCGGCTGCCCGGGCTGCCGGACCGGACTCGGCCCGGGCCCGTGGCGGGGGGGCCCGGGCCCGTGGCGGGTGGAGGCGGTCACCGCCGCCGCGGCCGCCGCCGCGCTCACCGCGGCCCACCCGGCGGACGCGGTGCTGCTGCTCTGGCTGGCCGGCCCCGGAGTGGTGCTCGGCTTCACCGACGCCCGGGTGCACCGGCTGCCCTACCCGCTCACCTGGACGCTGGCGGCGGGCCTCGCCCTGCTGCTGACGGTGCTGGAGCTGATGGACGGCAGCCCGGGGACGCTGCTGCGCTGCCTGCTGGTGGCGCTCTCGGCCGGGGTGCTGTTCGAAGTCCCGGTCCAGCTGGGGCGGATGGGCCCGGGGGACACCGTGCTGGCGCTCGGCCTAGGGGCGCTGCTCGGCCGGTACGGCTGGTCCGCCGCGCTGGCCGGCCTGGCCGCCTTCGTGCTGCTGGCCGGGCTCTGGTCGGTCGGCGTCCTGCTGGTGGCCCTGGTGCGGCGCCGGCCGGTGCGCGGCCGGGAGGTGCCGCTGGGTCCGTTCATGCTGCTCGGCACCCTGGTGGCGGTGCTCGGGCACTCCGGCTGAGGCGCGAGGGCCAGGGTCCGCCGGTGTCCACCGGGGGACGCGGACGGGCCCGCCGTACCGGTCGGGTACGGCGGGCCCGGCGCCGGCGCGCAGGCCCCACCCTCAAGGGGAGGCGCGCCGTGGGGGTGCGGTCCTCGGGTTACGGCATCTGGTGGACGAACGGGCCGACCGTGTTGGAGAAGGCGTTCCCGTTGACGGAGTCCCAGTTGGTGGACCAGGTCATCGCGCCGCGGATGGTCGGCCACTTGGCCGGCGGGACGAAGCTGCCGCAGTTCTTGCCGGTGGCCAGGCAGTCCAGCGCGTTGTTGACGACGCTCGGCGCGACGTAGCCGCCGCCGGCCGCCTTGCCGGAGGCCGGGACGCCGATGCCGACCTGGTCGGGCCGCAGGCCGCCCTGGATGTGGGTGCAGACCTGCGAGGTGATGAAGTCGATGGTGCCCTGGTTGTAGACCTTGCCGTCGCAGCCGTTCATGCCGCCCGAGTTGTAGAACTGGGTGTTGACGACGGTCAGGATGTCCTTGGTCTTCAGCGCCAGCTGGAAGTAGGAGCCGGCGGTGGAGTACATCCCGATGGTCTCCGGGGCCATCGTCAGGACGAAGTTCGGGCCGACCTTGGCCTGCAGGGCGTGCAGCGCGTCCGCGAGGTAGGTCGCGTTGAGGCCGTTCTCCAGGTCGACGTCCAGGCCGTCGAAGCCGTAGTCCTTGATCACGGCGGCGGCGGTGTCGACGAAGGTGGCCGCCGCGGCGGCGTCGTTGACCTGGATGGCGCCGTTCTGGCCGCCGATGGAGATGATGACCTTCTTGCCGGCCGCCTGCTTGGCCTTCACATCGGCGCGGAACTGGGCGTCGGTGTAGCCGCCGAGACCGGCCGAGAGCTCGGCGTCCAGCTTGAAGGTGACGGCGCCGGGGCGGTTGGCGACGGCGTCGGCGAAGGACACCGCGATGATGTCGTACGCGCTCTGGACGTCGCTCAGCTTCTGGAGGTTGTTGCCCTTGTTGTCGAAGTTGTGCCAGTAGCCGGTGACGACGTGCTTGGGCAGCCCGGTGGTGGGGTTGCCGGTGCTGGTCGCGGTGGGGGTCGGGGTCGCGGTCTGGGTCGGCGTGGCGGTCGCCGTGGGGGTGGCGGTCGCGGTCGGGGTCGTGGTCGCCGTGGGGGTGGCGGTCGCCGTGGGCGTCGGCGTGGGGGTGACCGTCGGGGTGGCGGTCGGGCTCGGGGTGGAGGTGCCGCCGGGGCCGCTCAGCACCACGTCGTCGGCGAGGTAGGCGCTCTGGCCGTACCAGCCGTGCAGGTAGACGGTGACGCTCCGGGCGTTCGCGCCCGTGGTGAAGGTGGAGGAGAGCTGGTTCCAGCTGTTCTGGTTGGACCAGCTGCTCGGGTCGGTGCCGCCGGTGCCGCGCGCGCCGAGGTAGACGTAGGGGCCCTGGACCCAGGCGCTCAGGGTGTAGCTGGTGTTGGGCAGCACGCTGATGGTCTGCGTGCACTCGGCGGTGTCCGCCGCGCCCGGGGTGGCCTGCAGCGCGCCCGAGCCGGAGTGGACCGGCGTGGTGACCGCGCTCGCGGAGCCGGTACAGGTCCAGCCGCCCAGCGAGCCGTCGAAGCCGCCGTTGGCGACGAGGTTCCCGGCGGCCGCGTTGGCGCCCCCGGCGAAGAGGGCGAGGCCGGTGCCGGCCAGGGCCAGGGCGGTGGCGCCGGCCGCGAGGGCCGGGACGGGGCCGCGGCGGCGCTTGTGCGACGCGGGCCGGTTCAGCGTACGGGCCATGGAGGTGCGCTCCTGTGGGGGAGGAGCGGCCGCCGCGGTGGGGGGCGCGGCGGCCGCGTGTGGGGGAGGGGAGGTCCGCAGTACTGCCTCGAGAGGGGCGGTTCCGGTACGCCGTTCCGCCCTGGCACAAAAGCTGGACTAGACCATTGGGGGTCGTCAAGCATTGAACCGTCGGCTTACGGATTCCTTAAGGAAGGAGAGACCGTTCCGTATCCGGCCGCCGGGCGTTCCCCCGCCCGCCCCCGGGGCGCCGCACGGGTACGTTCCGGGTACGTTCCGGCCACCCGCGCCCGGCGCGCGGCGACATAGTCCGCACAGGACCGTGACCCTCCCGCGACCTGCGGCTTTCCCTGCCGCCACAGCGCGGGAGTAGGCTGCGCCGGGGGTTCTGAAGCACCCGCTGAAGTGAGCACGGAGGGGCCGAAAACCATGGGTCTGCGCGATGTCGTCGAACGCACGCCGGGTCTGCGCGTCCTGCTGGACGGGATGTACGGCCTCTACGGCCGCCGGGTCGAGGTGCACCTCGCCCGCACTCCGCACCACATCGGGGTGATCCTCGACGGCAACCGCCGCTGGGCCAAGGCGACCGGCGGCTCCACCGCTTACGGCCACCAGCGCGGCGCCGACAAGATCAGCGAGTTCCTCGGCTGGTGCGACGAGACCCACGTCAAGGTCGTCACCCTGTGGATGCTCTCCACCGACAACCTCTCCCGCCCGGCCGACGAGCTGGTCCCGCTGCTCGGCATCATCGAGGACGCCGTCACCGGCCTGGCCGCCGCCCGCCGCTGGCGGGTCAACCCGGTCGGCGCGCTGGACCTGCTGCCGCAGCACACCGCCGACGTCCTGAAGCGCGCCGCCGACGAGACCGCGGGCATCGAGGGCATCACGGTCAACGTGGCCGTCGGCTACGGCGGCCGGCACGAGATCGCCGACGCCGTCCGCTCGCTGCTCCAGGAGCACGCCGGCCGGGGCACCTCGATCGAGGAGCTGGCCGAGGTCCTGGATGTCGAGCACATCGCCGAGCACCTGTACACCAAGGGGCAGCCCGACCCGGACCTGGTCATCCGCACCTCGGGCGAGCAGCGGCTGTCCGGCTTCCTGCTCTGGCAGAGCGCGCACAGCGAGTTCTACTTCTGCGAGGCGTACTGGCCGGCCTTCCGCAAGGTGGACTTCCTGCGGGCGCTGCGCGCCTTCGAGCAGCGCAACCGGCGGCTGGGGCTCTGACGGGGGCGTCGCCCTCGCGCCGTACCGCGACGTATTCGCGCGCCGCGGCGGTGCCCTCGCGGACGGCCGGCGGTGCCCTCGCGACGCGTCGGGAAGCGGCGTCCTGCGGGGCGTCGGGATTGACCGCCGTAAGAGCTGGCCTACCCGGTGGCAGGGCGAGGCCAAACGTTCACCCGCAATGATCCGTCAGTTCTCCGGGGGCGCGAATGCACCGCCCCCCGCCTGGGAATACTCCGATCAGACCGGCTCCGAGGCCACCGGGGCAGCGGGGCCGGCTTGCCGCGGATGACGCAGGGTCATCCGCCCTGGAGGCCTAGTGGTCAGTTCCAAGAGCCGCCGGACACCAGACCGGCGGACGTACGTTCTCGACACCAGTGTGCTGCTGGCGGACCCGCTGGCCATGACCCGCTTCGAGGAGCACGAGGTCGTCCTCCCCGTGGTCGTGGTCACCGAGCTGGAGGCCAAGCGGCACCACCCGGAGCTGGGCTATTTCGCCCGCCAGGCGCTGCGACTGCTCGACGACTTCCGGATCCGGTTCGGGCGTCTCGACGAGCCGATCCCGGTCGGCGAGCTCGGCGGTTCCATCCGGGTCGAGCTCAACCACTCGGACACCTCGATACTGCCGGTCGGCTACCGGGCCGGCGGCGGCGAGGCCGACACCCGGATCCTGGCGGTGGCACGCAACCTCCAGGCCGAGGGGTACGACGTCACCGTCGTCTCCAAGGACCTCCCGCTGCGGATCAAGGCGTCCTCGGTGGGCCTGCTCGCCGAGGAGTACCGCGCCGAGCTCGCGATCACCTCCGGGTGGACCGGCATGGCCGAGCTGCACGTGGCCGCCGACGACGTGGACGCGCTGTTCGCGGCCGGCCATGACGCCGGGGTGGACGTCGCCGGCGCCGACGAGCTGCCCGTGCACACCGGGCTCGTGCTCACCTCCGAGCGCGGCAAGGCGCTCGGCCGGGTCACCGGCGACGGCCGGGTCCGGCTGGTGCGCGGCGAGCGCGAGGCGTTCGGCCTGCGCGGGCGCAGCGCCGAGCAGCGGGTGGCGCTGGACCTCCTGCTCGACCCGGAGGTCGGCATCGTCTCGCTGGGCGGCCGGGCCGGTACCGGCAAGTCCGCGCTGGCGCTGTGCGCCGGTCTGGAGGCGGTCCTGGAGCGGCAGCAGCACCGCAAGGTGATGGTGTTCCGGCCGCTGTACGCGGTCGGCGGGCAGGAGCTCGGCTACCTGCCGGGCTCCGAGTCGGAGAAGATGAGCCCCTGGGCGCAGGCGGTCTTCGACACCCTGTCCGCCGTCACCACCCCGGACGTGATCGAGGAGGTCATCTCCCGGGGGATGCTGGAGGTCCTGCCGCTCACCCACATCCGAGGGCGTTCCCTGCACGACGCCTTCGTGATCGTGGACGAGGCGCAGTCGCTGGAGCGCAACGTCCTGCTGACGGTGCTGTCCCGGATCGGCCAGGGCTCGCGGGTGGTCCTCACCCACGACGTCGCCCAGCGCGACAACCTCCGGGTCGGCCGCTACGACGGCGTGGTGGCGGTGGTGGAGAAGCTGAAGGGGCACCCGCTGTTCGCCCACATCACGCTGACCCGCTCGGAGCGCTCGCCGATCGCGGCGCTGGTGACGGAGATGCTGGAGGACGTCCAGCCCTGATCCGGACTTTCCGGACTTTCCGGAAGTCAACGGGCAGTTAGGGACAAAACAGTCAAATCCCGGTATAGGGCCCGCTCCTGATGGAGCGGGCCCTTGTCCCTTTCATCACATCGCGTGGTTTCTGTCCGGTGAACGCCGGTACGGTGAATGTGACATCCGCCACGCAACAGGGAATTGCGTCGACAGTGCCCGGTGCGGCATGGTGAGGGTTCTGTCAGGCCCCGCGTACGGCATGGCAGGGCTTCCGGGAGACCGGGGGTCCGGCCCGGACGGTCCACCAACTCCGGTCGGTGGACGCACAATTGAAGACCTGAGCCGTACGCCGCCCGATCACAACGCCCGGTCGCCTCACCTCGACCGGACGCCGGGTCAGTACCTCCCGTGACCAGCACCGTACGGAGGGCAGCGCCAAGGGGCATGTTGCGCCTGTACGGTCACGCGTGGGCGATGCTGGAAGGAATCCATGTGACTCGGATCTCGGTCCGGGGAGTTGCTGTCGCCTCCGCCACCGCCGTCACCGCAGTTGGTGCCGTGGTGGGTATGGCGTCGGGCAGCGAGGGCAAGACGACGCAGACGATTGATGTCGCCGGCGCGACGCTGCTTGCCGAAGTCCCCTCCGGCGCCCAGGCGCAGACCATCAGCGACAACATCGGCACGCAGGCATCCGCCCAGCAGGCCGCTGCCGACGCTGCGGCCAAGGCCGCCGCCGAGCAGAAGGCCGCCGAAGAGGCAGCGCGCCAGCAGGCCGCCGCCGAGGCGCAGGCCAAGGCCGACGCCGCCGCCAAGGAGGCCGCCGACGCTGCCGCCAAGGTCGAGGCGGAGAAGGCCGCGAAGGCTGCCGAGGAGAAGCGGAAGGCCGACGAGGCCGCCGCCAACCGCTCCAAGGCGCGTTCGGCGATGGCCGCCACCGACAGCGCTCCGTCGACTCCGCCGGTATCGGTCAGCCCCGGTTCGGTGCAGGAGCTGGCCCAGCAGATCATCGGCAGCGACTCGCAGTTCCAGTGCTTCAGCCAGATCGTGAAGCGCGAGAGCGGCTGGAACTACACCGCCACCAACAAGAGCTCCGGCGCGTACGGCCTGGTCCAGGCGCTGCCCGGCTCCAAGATGGCCTCGGCCGGCGCCGACTGGCGCACCAACCCGGCCACCCAGATCCAGTGGGGTCTCGGCTACATGAACAGCCGCTACGGCAGCCCCTGTGGCGCCTGGTCGTTCTGGCAGTCGCACCACTGGTACTAGGAACGCCCGCCGCGGCCCCCCGATCACGATCGGGGGGCCGCGGCGTTTCCGCTTTTCCGGGGTCGAGGCCGGGCCGGAGCGCTCCGGGTGCCCTGTCGCTCCGAGTGCCTGTCGGCCCGGGGGGGCGGGCCGCGCCGCCCGGGTGGCGCTGACCATGGCGCCCACGGGCGGTGCGGTCCTGGTGCGGACGCGGGGACGGGGAGGGGTCCTGGTGGCTCCCCGCACCGGCCGGTCCGCCGACAGTTGGCTCCTGGTTCCCGCTCGACTCCTCCCCGCTGTCCTGTGCCTGAAACCACCGGGGACATGATGGTTTGCCCCGGAATCACCCCCGGCCCGACCGGCCCCGGCCGCAAGAACCCGGGCGGATCCCGCTCACCCGGCGGACTCACCGCACCGCGGCCGGGTAGCGTCTATCCCTGACGGCCGTGGCGCGACCCACGGCGTGCCGCCGCACCGGGCGGCTCCGGCGGGGAGAAGTGGTAGCGAGCATGGCGCGGGGCGGAAAGGCCTTCAAGGCCGTGGCCAAGGGCATGGCCGTGGTGGCGAGCGCGGCCGCCGTCATCGAACGGCGCCGACGGGCCGCGATGGCGGCCGACTTCCACGACACTCTCCACCCGGTGGATCCGCTGGACCAGGTGGATCCGGCGGCGGCTCCGGCCGCCCGTCCGCTGCCCGGTCCGCGCGCTGCCGCCGTACCCGCGGCGGCCGCGACCGTCGTACCGTCCGGAGCGTCCGGGTCGACCGGCCCGGCTGCCGCGCCGGTCCCGGTGTCCGCCCCGGTCGCCCCCGCCCC
>NZ_JZWY01000327.1:0-27184 GCF_000966955.1 Streptomyces sp. NRRL S-495 | reverse complement strand
GGCCGCCCCCGCCGCCGCCCCGCTGCCCCCGCACGGCCACTTCGGCCGGCCCGCCACCCCCGCCGAGGCGGTGCCGTGGGGCCTGCGGGTCGCCGCCGAGTCCACCTGGCGGCTGCTGCTGCTCGGCGCCGCGCTCTACGTCGTCTTCTACATCGTCGACATGCTGCGGCTGGTCGCCTTCGCGGTGCTCGCCTCGCTGCTGATCTCCGCGCTGCTGGAGCCCACCGTCTCCTGGCTGCGCCGGCACGGGGTCCCGCGCTCACTGGCCGCCGGCGGAGTGTTCATGAGCGGCCTGGCGGGCATCGGGCTGGTCGGCTGGTTCGTGGTCTGGCAGGTGACCACCAACCTGGAGACCGTCACCAGCAAGGTCAAGGCCGGTGTCGACCAGCTGCGGGACTGGCTGATCACCGGGCCGCTGCACCTGACCGAGCAGCAGATCACCGACTTCGCCAACCAGATCACCAAGGCGATCAGCACCAACAGCGAGCAGATCACCTCCGCCAGCATCACCGGCGCGCAGATCGCGGTCGAGGTGCTGACCGCCGTGCTGCTGGCGTTCTTCACCACCTTCTTCCTGCTCTACGACGGTGAGCGGATCTGGAACTGGGCGCTGCGCGGCCTGCCCAGGCACTCCCGGTACGCGATGGCCGGCGCGGGCCCCAAGGCCTGGGCCACGCTCACCGCCTACGTCCGCGGCACCGTCTGCGTGGCGTTCATCGACGCGGTCTGCATCGGCGTCGGGATCCAGCTGCTCGGCGTGCCGATGGCGCTGCCGCTCGCCGTGATCATCTTCCTCGGCGCCTTCGTCCCGCTGGTCGGCGCGCTGGTCACCGGCACCGTCGCGGTCCTGATCGCGCTCGTCACCACGACACCGTGGACGGCGTTGATGGTGCTGGTGGTCCTGATCGCAGTCCAGCAGATCGAGGGCCACGTCCTCCAGCCGCTGATCCTCGGCCGCGCCGTCCGGGTCCATCCGCTCGGCGTCGTCCTCGGCGTGGCCGCGGGATCGATCATCGGCGGCATCGGCGGCGCCATCGTCGCCGTCCCCCTGATCGCGGTCACCAACACCGTGGTCACCCACCTCCGCCGCCGCAACGAGGCCGGCCAGGCCGTCTTCACCGCCCTCGAAGCCGCCCGCGAGGCGGCCACCCGCCCCCATCCCCCCACCCCCTGACCAACCACGAAAGGGCCCCTCGCCCACGGACCGGAGTCCGGGGCGAGGGGCCCTTTCGCGATGGTGCCGGGTCAGGCGTTGATGCCGGCCAGGGCGGCCTCGGAGTCGAGGACTCCGGCCACGGCCTGGAGGACGGCGGCGATCTTCATCGAGGCCTGGACGACCTCGCGGTCGACGCCGGCCTTGCGGAGGACGGCCTCGTGCGAGTCGAGGCACTGGCCGCAGCCGTTGATCGCGGAGACCGCGAAGCACCAGAGCTCGAAGTCGACCTTCTCGACGCCGGGAGTGCCGATGATGTTCATCCGCAGACCGGCCCGCATGCTGCTGTACTCCTTGTCGGAGAGCAGGTGCAGCGTCCGGTAGTAGACGTTGTTCATCCCCATGACCGCGGCCGCGCCCTTGGCGGCGTTGTACGCCTCCGGGGAGAGGTTGGCCTTGGCCTCGGGCTCCAGCTCGCGCAGCACGGCGGGGCTGCGGGTGGCCATCGCGCAGGAGAGCACGGTGCCCCACAGCTGCTGGGCGGGGAGGTCGGAGTTGCCGATGACCGAGCCCAGGTTGAGCTTGAGGTCCTTGGCGTAGTCCGGGAGGGCGGACTTCAGGTCGTCGAGGGCCATGGGTCAGCCGGCCAGCAGGGCCTGGGCGTCGAGGGTGTCCTCGCCCTTGGTCCAGTTGCAGGGGCACAGCTCGTCGGTCTGCAGGGCGTCCAGCACCCGCAGGACCTCCTTCGGGTTACGGCCGACGGAGCCGGCGGTCACCATGACGAACTGGATCTCGTTGTTCGGGTCGACGATGAAGACGGCGCGCTGGGCGGTGCCGTCCGCGGCCTCGACGCCGCAGGCGCGCATCAGGTCGTGCTTGACGTCGGCCAGCATCGGGAACGGCAGGTCGCGGAGGTCCTTGTGGTCCTTGCGCCAGGCGTGGTGCACGAACTCGGAGTCGCCGGAGACGCCGAGGATCTGGGCGTCGCGGTCGGCGAACTCGTCGTTCAGCTTGCCGAACGCGGCGATCTCGGTCGGGCAGACGAAGGTGAAGTCCATCGGCCAGAAGAAGACGATCTTCCACTTGCCCTCGTAGGACTTGTGGTTGATCTCGGCGAAGGCGTTCGCGGCGTCCAGGTCGACGCAGGCGTTGAGTTCGAACTCGGGGAACTTGTCACCGATCGTGAGCACGTTCGCTTCTCCTGAAGTTGAGACTGAGGGGAGTTTGTCCGTTTTGCGGAACGGTCTCCACCATTCCACATCGTGGACTGATCAGGGAAATAGCTACACTCGATGTGATTGATCGGAGAGAGTTATCAACAGCCCCACACCCCCCTCCCGCCCCGTCCGTCGCAGGGCCACCGCCCGTAAACCCGATGCCACTGTGGGGAACGCCACCTCGCGCAGCCCCCGGACGCCGACGGTCGCCCAGCTCAGGGCTTTCGTCGCGGTGGCCGAGCACCGGCACTTCCGCGAGGCCGCGGCGGCCACCGGTACGAGTCAGCCGGCCCTCTCCGGGGCGGTCGCGGCGCTGGAGGAGTCGCTGGGCGCGCAGCTGGTCGAGCGTACGACGCGACGGGTCATGATCACTCCACTGGGTGAGCGTGTGCTGGAGCACGCGCGCCGGGTGCTCGCCTCCGTGCAGGCGCTCACCGAGGAGGTGGACGCCGCCCGCCGGCCCTTCACCGGGCCGCTGCACCTGGGCGTCATCCCGACCGTCGCCCCGTACCTGCTGCCGACCGTGCTGCGGCTGGTCCGCGACCGCTACCCGGAGCTGGAGCTGCACGTCCACGAGGAGCGGACGCCCTCGCTGCTGGAGGGCCTGGCCGCCGGGCGGCTGGACGTCCTGCTGCTCGCGCTGCCGGCCGGCGGCGCCTCGCCGACCCGGGACATCCCGCTGTTCGACGAGGACTTCGTCCTGGTCACCCCGCCCGAGCACGAGCTGGCCGGGCAGGTGGACGTGGCCCGCGACGTGCTGCTCGACCTGGATGTGCTGCTACTGGAGGAGGGCCACTGCCTGCGCGACCAGGCCCTCGACATCTGCCGCGAGGTCGGCGCCGACCCCGGCGGCTCGACCACCAGGGCGGCCGGCCTGTCCACCCTGGTGCAGCTGGTGGCCGGCGGTCTCGGGGTGACCCTGCTGCCCGCCACCGCGCTGGACGTCGAGGCGGGGCGCGCCGACCGGCTGGCCGCCGTCCGCTTCGCCGCGCCCGCGCCGGGCCGCCGGATCGGGCTCGCCGCCCGGCCGGGCTCGGCCCGCAGCGGCGAGTACGACCGTTTCGCGGCCTCGCTGCGGGAGGTGCTGGCCGAGCTGCCGGTCCGGATCGTCCAGTCCTGACAGGGCCGGGGGACGCCTCGGGACCGCCTGTCCTCGGCGAGCAGTCATGGCCGCCCGCCCCCGGCGGGCAGTCAGGACCGCGCGGACGCGGCATCGTTCAGGGCTGCGCGGGTGTGCCGAGGCAGAGGCCGACGGTGGTGGCGACGAGCAGGTCGAGCGCCCGGCGGGACTCCGCCTCGGGGTCCTCGCCGGCGGCCTTGAGGACCAGGTAGCGGTCGCTCAGGCCGTTGAAGCCGGCCAGGAAGTACACCGCGACCTCCCGGGCGGACAGCGGCAGCGTCAGTCCGTGCGCGGCGGCGAGCCCGGTGAGCAGCGCGGCGGCGGTGTCCTCGATCTCGTGCTGGAGCGCCCGCATGGTCTCCTGCAGGTCCGGGTCGCGCAGCGCCATCGCGGAGAACTCGGTGATCAGCGCGCATTTGCCGTCCTCGCCGACGGCGCTGTCCCAGAGGGCGTGGACCATCGTCCGGACCTGCTCGCCGAACGGGCCCTCGGCGGGGGCCGAGGCCCGGACCTGGCCGATGAACTCGGCGGTCAGCTGTTCGACGACGGCCCGGTAGAGGTCCTTCTTGGTGCCGAAGGTGTAGTGCACCGTCGCCTGTGCCACGCCCAGCTCCGCCGCGATCGCGCGGGTGCTGCCCGCGGCGATCCCCTCGCGGGCCATCAGGTCGATCGCGGCCTGGATCAGTTGGGGGCGCCGCTCGGCGGCCGGGACATGAGCCATTGGGCCAGGGTATCGCCATGTTCGGACAACCGGATCGAATGATCTCGTCGAACGTTCGCGTCGCTCGACTTTGTCATGCGACAAAGTTGCGCGTACGGTGAGGAGGACGACCGATCACCGCACTCCCGCCTGCCCGAACGACCCGATCGAAGGTGCACGCATGGCCACGTACCTGTACCGCCTGGGCCGCCTCTGCTTCCGTCGGAGGAGAACCGTCCTCGCCGTCTGGCTCGCCCTGCTGATCGCGATCGGCGGCGGGGCCGCGGCCTTCGGCGGCAAGACCACCGAGGAGTTCAAGGTCCCCGGGACCGAGGCCCAGGCCACCCTGGACCGGATCAAGGACACCTTCCCGGCGCAGGGCCACGGTTCCGCCCAGGTGGTCTTCCGCAGCGACGCGGCCGGCGGCATCGCGGCCCCCGAGAACGCCCGGGCCGTCGGCGAGGCGGTCGCCCGGATCGCCGCCGTCCCCGGTGTCGCGGGCATCCCCGACCCGTACGCCACCGGCGCTCTCTCCCCGGACGGCACGGTCGCGCTCGGCCTGGTCTCCTTCGACAGCAAGCTCGGCGACATCACCGACCAGCAGCGCGACGCGGTCAGGGCGGCGGCCGACCCGGCCCGCGCGGCCGGCGTCACGGTGGCCTTCGGCGGCGACGCCTACAACAAGATGGCCCAGGTCGACGGCGGCGAGGTGATCGGTCTGATCGTGGCCGGGCTGGTCCTGGTGGTCACCCTGGGGTCGCTGGTCGCGGCCGGGCTCCCGCTGCTCACCGCGCTGGTCGGGGTCGGGATCGCGATGGCCGGGGTGTTCACCGTGGCCGGCTCCTTCGAGGTCATCTCGACCGCGCCCGTGCTGGCGCTGATGGTCGGCCTGGCGGTCGGCATCGACTACGCCCTGTTCATCGTCTCCCGGCACCGGCGCCACCTCGCCGAGGGCCTGGAGCCGGAGGAGGCCGCCGCCCGCGCCAACGCGACCGCCGGCAGCGCGGTGGTATTCGCCGGCCTCACCGTCGTGGCCGCCCTGGCCGGGCTGGCCGTCGCCGGGGTGCCGTTCCTGACCGTGATGGGCCTGGCCGCCTCCGCGGCCGTGGTGGTCGCGGTACTGGTGGCGATCACCCTGCTGCCCGCCGTGCTCGGCTTCGCCGGCCGGGGCATCGACCGGCTGCCGGTCCGGCGGCGCCGGACCACCGGGCGCACGACGCTCGGCGAGCGGTGGGCGGGCTTCGTGGTGCGCCGTCCGCTCGCCGTGCTGCTGGTGGGCCTCACCGCCCTGGTCGCGCTCGCCGTGCCGGCCGCGAGCCTCACCCTCGGCCTGCCGGGCGGCGGTTCGCAGGCCAAGGGCACCGACGCCCGCACCGCGTACGACCTCGTCGACCACAGCTTCGGCCCCGGCTTCAACGCGCCGCTGGTCGTGGTGGTCGATGCCGCCGGGGCGGCGCAGCCGGAGCAGGCGGTCCAGGGCGTGGCCGGGCGGCTCGGCGCGCTGCCGGGCGTCCAGACGCTGCTCCCGCCGCAGTTGGACGGGCCGAGCCGCACCGCGCTGGTCCCGGTCATCCCGAAGACCGGCCCGGACCACGCGGACACCCGGCAGTTGGTCACCGACATCCGCGACCAGCGCGACGCCCTCCGGGCGGAGACCGGCGCGCGGATCGACGTCACCGGCACCACGGCCGCCAACATCGACGTCTCCGCCAAGCTGAGCGACGCGCTGCCGCCGTTCGTCGCGGTGATCGTGGGCATCGCGCTGGTGCTGCTGGCGCTGGCCTTCCGCTCGATCCTGGTGCCGCTGAAGGCGGTGGCCGGCTTCCTGCTCTCCATCACGGCCTCGCTCGGCGCCGTCGTCGCGGTCTACCAGTGGGGCTGGCTGGACGGCCTGATCGACGTGCCCAAGGTCGGCCCGGTGGTCAGCTTCGTGCCGATCCTGCTGATCGGCGTGCTGTTCGGGCTCGCGATGGACTACGAGCTGTTCCTGGTCTCGGGGATGAAGGAGCACCACGTGCACGGCATGGAGCCGCGCGAGGCGGTGGTGGCCGGGGTGAAGAACGGCGCCCGGGTGGTCACGGCGGCCGCGCTGATCATGGTCGCGGTGTTCGGCTCGTTCGTCTTCGGCCACGACCCGATCGTCCAGCCGATCGGCTTCGCGCTCGCGGTGGGCGTGCTGGTGGACGCCTTCGTGGTGCGGATGGCGCTGGTGCCGGCCGCGATGGCGCTGTTCGGGCGGGCGGCCTGGTGGTTCCCGAAGAGCCTGGACAAGGTGGTGCCGCGGGTGGACATGGAGGGCGAGCAGCTGATGGCCCGGCTGGAGCCGGCGCCCGGCGCGGCCGCCGCCGAGCCGGGGGCCAAGCTGCCCGAGCGGGTCTGAGCCGGGTCCGACCCGAGCAGGGCGGAGGGGCTGCCCCCGGCACACCGCGCCGGGGGCAGCCCCTCTGCTCGGCCGCGCGTACTACGGCAGCCGCTGCTCGAACCAGACCACCTTGCCGGTGCCCAGCCGGGTCGCGCCCCAGCGTTCGGCGCACCGGGCCACGATCTGCAGGCCCCGTCCGCGCTCGTCCTCCGGCCCGGTCCGGCGCGGCCGGGGCAGCAGCGGGCTGTCGTCCCCGACCTCGCAGCGCAGCCGGGTGGTGCGGACCAGGCTCAGCGTCACCGGGCGGGTGGCGTGCTGGACGGCGTTGGTGACCAGCTCGCTGACCATCAGCTCGGTCGCCTCGGTCAGTTCCTCCAGCCCCCAGCGGCGCAGGGTGTGCGCGGCCAGCCGACGAGCCCGCCCCGGCGTCTCGTTGCGCGGCTGGAGGTACCAGTGCGCGACGTCCCCGGCCGGGATGCCGTCGAAGCAGGCGGCCAGCAGGGCGATGTCGTCACCCCGGTCCCCCGGCGGCAGGATCCGCAGCGCCTCCTGGCAGAGGTGCTCGGGCGCGTGCCGCAGGGTGCCCGAGAGCCGGGCGCGGAGCAGTTCGAGACCGTCGCTGAGCGGCCGGCTGCGGGTCTCCACCAAACCGTCGGTGAACAGCAGCAGGGCCGATCCCGGCGGCGCGGGCAGTTCGACGGAGGAGAAGTCCACCCCGCCGACGCCGATCGGTGCCCCCGCCTCCAGGTCGAGCAGCTCGGCCGTGCCGTCCGGTTGGACGAGCACCGGCGGCACGTGCCCGGCGTTGGCGAGCACCACCCGGTTGGCGATCGGGTCGTAGACGGCGTAGACGCAGGTCGCCAGGTGCTGTTCGCGGCCCAGCCGCTGGGCCTGCTCGTCCAGGTGGTAGAGCACCTCGTGCGGTGGCAGGTCGAGGGCGGCCAGGGTCTGCGCGCTGGTGCGCAGCTGGCCCATGATGGCGGCCGAGGTGAGCGAGTGGCCCATCACGTCGCCGACGATCAGCGCCACCCGGTTGCCGGGCAGCGGCACCGCGTCGTACCAGTCGCCGCCGACCTGGGCGCCGCGCTCCCCGGGCAGGTAGCGCTGGGCGAGCCGGACGCCGTGCGGTTGGGGCAGGCGCAGCGGCAGCATGCTGCGCTGGAGCTCGTTGGCTATCTCCCACTCGCGGGCGTACCGCAGCGCGGTGTCCACGGCCAGCCCGGCCTGGGTGGCGAGGTGGGTGGCGGTCGCGGTGTCGGTGGCGTCGAAGCCGGGCCGGCCGCTCTTCTCCTCCGGGCGCCGGATCAGCACCAGCAGTCCGAGCACGGCCTTGCGGCCACGCAGCGGCAGGGCGAGCACCGAGGTGCCCGGGCTGAGCCTGGCCAGGCCCCTGGGGCCGTACAGCTCGCGCAGCAGCTCGGTGGTGCGGGCGCTGCCGCTGTCCTCGGCGGAGCCGAGCACGACCGGTTCGGCGGGGCGCCGGCTGAGCAGGGTGTGGGCGAGCGCGCCGCCGCGGGTGACCGGGGTGGCCGGGCCGGGGTCGGCGGTGGAACGCGCGCCGTACCGGCTGCCGTAGCGGTCCCCGTAGCGGTCGCGCTGGTCGTCGCCGGCCGGGCGGCCGCGCCGGCCCAGCCGGGTGCCCTGGCTGTGGTGGATCCGCAGCTGCTCGGGGAAGCCGGGCTCGCGTTCGACGTTGGGCAGCGGGTCGCGCAGATGGACGACGGCGGCGTCGGCCAGGGCGGGGACCAGTACCCGGCCGACGTTGCGCAGGGTGGCGGCCAGGTCGAGCGCGCTGTTGATCCGCCGGGTCGCGGAGTCGAGGTAGGCGAGGCGCTCGGCGACCCGGTCCGGCGGCCGGGGCTGCTGGGCCTGCTGCTCCGGCGGCTGCTGGGACCCGGCCGGGTCCGGTGGTGGCGGGGGTGACGGCGGTCGGCGCGGGATGGGCAGGGCAGGCGGCTGTCCGGCCTCGGGTTTGAGCTGGTCGCGCACGGGTGCCTGTCCTGGGATCGGTACGGTCGGGGGCCTGTTGCTGCTCTGGGGTGTGCGGTCGTGCTCCGGTCCGCCGGCGCCGCCGGGGGCCGGCGGGTGTCGACCGGCCGTCAGCCGACCCGCCGACAGCGGAGGAAGAGCTGCTCCTCCGGCGGAAGCGTGGTGCTGGCCGGCGCGTACGGACGCCCCTCCTGCTCCTCGATCACGAACCCGGCGTCCAGCAGGACCCGTTCGAGATCCTCCCGCAGGTACCCGCTGATCCGCAGCTCCCGCCCGAGGAAGGGCAGCGGAACGTGGTCCAGGTCCGCCTCGACCATACCCAGCGCCAGCAGTCCGCCGGGCCGCAGCAGGGCGCGCAGCCGGGCCAGCACGGTCGGGATCTCGTCCTGGGGGAGGAGGATCAGTGAGAAGAAGGCGGTGACGGCGTCGAAGGTGCCCCGCCCGGCGGGCCCGAGCTCCGGCAGGTTCCAGGCCGAGTCGGCGCGTTCGGTCGCGAGGTCGTACATGTCGATGCGGTGCAGGGCCGGCGGGTGCGGGCCGGGGTGGTGGGCCTCCCGGGCCAGGGTCAGCATGACGTCCGACAGGTCGACGGCGGTGACCCGCATCCCGGCCGCGACCAGCTGGCGGACGGTGGGTTCGCCGCTGCCGCAGCCGACGTCCAGGACCGCGGCGCCCGGCTCCAGCCGGGCCAGCAGCCGGCGCCCGCAGGCCAGCTGGCCGTGTTTGGAGGGGAACGCTTCCGCGTATCCGGTGCCGATCGTGTCGAAGGCGACCGCCTGAAGGGCGCGCGCGGCCCGGCGGCTCAGGACGTCGGGACCGCCGCCTGCGTCCTCGTCGATGGGGAACGGATCCGATATCTGTCCGGTCGTCACGATTGAGAGGCACCTTTCGGCCGGGCCTCCGGTCGGCTGGGCGAGGCGCGAGGCAGGACCGCCGTCTCCTCCCGGCGCTCGCGCTGCCCCGCCGGCCCGCTGCCGGTGGCGGTACGTCACGCTCCCCGCGTCACACTGACTGCATTGCCACGCTGACTGCACTCTGACACTTTGCACAGACTCTTTGCACAGGGACACTCTGCACTGCGGGAGCGCCGCCGCGCTGCCTTTTGCCGGATGCTCCACCGGAGAAGTGCACTTGTGTGTGTACTGGAATCCGAGAATATGCGTGATCACTCCGCCATGGGGTCCGTTTTCGGCCAACTCGTGGCGGTTGGCCGACGGCACCCCCCTCCCCGGAAGCACGGGGCGTGGGCGGAGGGGGTGCGTCCGGGGCGCGCACGCCGTACGGCGAGCGGCTTCGACCCCGCTGACCTGCGGTTCTGTCGATCCGCAGGCTGACGGTCCGACGTTTATCGAACGTCAATCGGCGCGGTGCACAGTGGAGTCCAGCGCCGGGGAAGCGTTGAAGGTGCTCCCGCAGCCGGGGGGCTGCGGGAGCACCGAACGCTCACGGGGGAGGACCCCAGGGGGGAAGTACGGGGGAACGGGGTCCTACGGCGCGGGGGGAGGGAAGGGCTCGGTGTGCTGCTGGGAGATGAGGTCCGCCACGGGGGAGGCCTCGGGCACACCGAGCCGCGTGAAGACGGCGTGCGCCTCGCGCAGGCACGCCAGTCCGCGTGCCGGCTGGGCGAGGCCGAGCAACGCCTCGCCCAGTGCGGCGTTCGCCAGGCCCTGGCAGTAGGCGGAGTCCATCTCCAGCCCGATCGCCAGTGACTCCTCGGCCGTCTCCGCCGCCTCGGCCTGCTGGCCGGCGGCGAGCAGCGAGGAGGAGAGCCGGGCGAGGGTGTAGCCCTCCCGCAGACGGTTCTGCTGCGACTGGTAGAGCCGGTGGGACTCGCGCAGGTGCCCGACGGCGGTGCCGGGTTCGTCGGCGGAGGACAGGACGACACCGAGCTGGTAGAGCGTGTCGGCCAGACAGGGGCCGTTCTTGGACGCCCGCGCGGTGGCGACCGCCTCGGTGACGGAGCGGACGGCCTGCTCGATCTGCTTGAGCCCGAGCTGGGCCCGGGCGATGTTGCCGAGCAGTCTGGCCTCACCGATCGGGGCACCGACCACCCGGCTGATCGACAGTGCCTGCTCCAGGAAGGGCAGGGCCTCGGCCGAGCGGTTGGAGAACATGAGCATGACGCCCAGGGTGTTGGCGACCATCGACCGGATGACCGTCATGTCCTCGGCGTCCTGGAGGTCCAGACTCTTGCGGAGCGACTGCTCGGCGTTCTGGAAGTCGATGGTGATCGACTGCAGGGAGCCGAAGGCGAAGTGCACCCGCGCGAGCGTGGCGGAGTCCCCGTAGGATTCCGCGTTCCGGTCGGCGGTCTCCAACATGCGCCGGGCGCGGGGCCCGTGGGTCGGGTCCTCGACCAGGCTGTGCAGGACGACCAGCAGATCGACGGCCGGCCGCAGCAGCTCCGCCGGCCCGTGGACGGCTGCCTCGACCGTGCTGTGCAGCAGCGAGGTCTCGGTCCGCAGCCACTCGCGCGCGGATCCGCTGGTCGGGAACACCAGTCCGGGTGAGCCGAGCGGGTTCAAGGGCTCCGGCAGCTGGTCGTCGGGCTCGATCGCCTGTGCCGCGTTGCGCACCGTGGGCAGCAGCAGGCCGAGCAGACGCCGCACGGCGGCCTGCTGCTCCTCGATGTCCCCCATCCGTTCGTTCTGCCGCTGCGCGTAGAGCCGGAGCAGGTCGTGGTAGCGGTACCGGCCGGGGGAGAAGCTCTCCAGCATGTTCGCCTCGACGAGCGCCTCGGCGAGGTCCTCCGCCACCAGCCCGTCCACGCCGAGCAGCGCCGTGACGGCCGTCAGCGGGAGGTCGGGCGAGTCCACCACCGAGAGCAGGCGAAAGGCGCGGGCCTCGGCCGGGGACAACTGTCCGTAACCGAGCCCGATGGTGGTCTCCACGGCGAGGTTGCCGAGCTGGAGCTCGTCCAGGCGCCGCCGTTGATCGGCTAACCGACGGGCCAGGTCCGAGACGCTCCACCGGGGGCGGCTGGCGAGCCGGGCGGCGGCGATCCGGACGGCGAGCGGCAGGAAGCCGCAGGCGGTCACCACGGCCATGGCGGCTTCGGGTTCGGCGGCGACGCGCTGCTCGCCGACGATCGCGGAGAAGAGCGCCAGCGCCTCGTCCGGGGTCAGCTCCTCGACGTCCACCAGGTGCGCACCGGGAATGCCGGCCAGCCGGGAGCGGCTGGTGGCGAGCACCGCGCAGCTGGAGACACCGGGGATCAGCGGTCGGATCTGCTCGGCGTCCTGGGCATTGTCGAGCAGGATCAGCATCCGCCGGCTGGCGAGCAGCGAGCGGTAGAGGGCCGCGCGCTGCTCCAGCGACTCCGGGTTCTCGGTGGCGCCGAGCGTGTGCAGGAAGTCACCGAGCACCACGGCGGGATCGGCGGGCGAGGCGCCGGCGCCCTGGAGGTCCACGTAGAGCTGTCCGTCCGGGAACTCGGCACGGACCCGGTGGGCGACGTGCACGGCCAGGGTGGTCTTGCCGACCCCGCCGATGCCGGCCAGTGAAGTGACCACCACGGCCTGGCCGGTGGCGTTCAGCAGGACGGCGGAGAGTTCGCCGACCAGCTCCGTGCGACCGCTGAAGTCCGAGACGTCGGCGGGCAGCTGGGCCGGCGGCGGGGGCGCGGAGGGCCCTTCCTCCCGGGCGGGCACCGGGGCGGCGACGACGGCGGGGAGGTCCAGCGCCGGGTCGGCGGCGAGGATCCGGGCGTGTATCGCGGACAGCCCGGTGCCGGGCTCGACGCCGAGTTCGTCGATCAGCAGCTTGCGGGTGTCGGTGTAGACACCGAGGGCCTCGGCCTGGCGTCCGCAGCGGTACAGCCCGAGCATCAGCAGCTCGCGCAGTCGCTCGCGGAGCGGGTGTTCGGCGGTGAGCGAGTTCAGCTCGCCGACCACCTCGGCGTGCAGACCGATCTCGAGCGCGACCGCGCACCGGTCCTCCGCGACCGAGATCTGGCGCTCGGCCAGCCGAAGCCGCTGGGTGTCGGCGTACGGGCCGGGGATCCCGGTGAGCGGCCGGCCGCTGAAGAGGGCGAGGGCGCGGACCAGGATCCGATGGGCCTCGTCGAGGTCACCGCCGTTGCGCGCGGTGGCGGCCTCGGAGGCCAGCCGTTCGACGACGGCGGCGTCGAGGGCCTCGCCCGGGATGTTCAGGGCGTAGCCGTCGGCGACCGAGACCAGGAACTCGGCGGGCCGGCGCACCTCGCGGCGGGGCTCGATGACCGTGCGCAGCCGGGAGACATAGGTGCGCAGTGCCGCGACCGCCTGAGCCGGCGGACGATCGCCCCAGAGGCCGTCCACCAGGTCCTGCGTGGTGACCGGCCTGCCGGCGTGCAGGAGCAGCATCGTCAGGACGGCCTGCTGCTGAGGGGAGCCGAGGGCGAGCTGCTTCCCGTCGAGCCATGCCTGGACCGGACCGAGTACCTGGAAGCGCAGCGCCGGTGCGGGCGGCGTCTCCCGAAACTCCATGAAGTCCCCCGATGGCCTGGTGTCGAATCCCGGTAGGGCGCTCGGCGGTCCGCCGCTGTGTGGTGACCTCAGCTTAGGCGGAGGGCTGACTCTGCCGGACGGCACGGTAAGCCGCACGATGTTTATCGGACATTTAATCAACCCTACGATACTGACCGCGCGACCGCGTCTAGGCGGTGGGGCAGAAGACACTTGATGACCGAAAGGCGGCCGCCCATGGCCAACAATCAGAACGAGACGACCGAGCCGATCAAGGCGACCGCGCCGGCCGAGGAAGCCGCCGCGGTGGCGGCGTCCGAGGTCGTCGAGGGTGCGGTGGCCGCGACCTCGAACGCCGGGGAGTTCACAGAGCCCACCGCCGAGGACAGGGCGAAGCTCGAGAACGAGATCCACGGTGACGACTCCGAGTTCATAGTGGAGCCGACCGCTCCGGCTGACGGGGAGCCCGGCAAGCACCGCGAGCCGCAGGGCGTCATCTGGAGCGCACCGTAAGGACACCGCGTCCCCCGCTGTGGGCGGACGGGTGAACCGAATCCGTCACCGCCCGGTCGTCGCCGTCCCGACGATCACGGTGACCACCGGCTGCTTCGCAGCGGCCGCCGACGCCTCCGCCGGTCATCCGCAGCCCACACTTCGCCGAGTGCCTCGCGCCCCACTTTCGGGGAGCGGGGCACTTTGTCGTCGACCGCCCGAAATGAGATGCGTGTAAGGACAATTCACGAAGAGCGTGAACTAGATACCGGTGTGGGGGGATTTGGGTCGCGCGAACCGTGACCGTGACCCGTCGAAATCCCGTGGTGCCCCGGCCGCCGGACGCCCCCGGCCGGAACGGCAATCGCGGCCGCCCGTTCCCCGGTCCCACGTGCCGGTCGGCGCCGCGCGATGTCGATCCGGCCCGATGCCGTGGCCGGATCCGGTCGGGGCGGTTGCCAGGTCCGGAGTGTTGGTCGCACCCCCGTCAGGCGACCTGACTTTCGTTGAGGCGGGAGTTCCGGTTGCGTGCGGCGAGGCGGGCGCTGAGGCGGGCCCGGTTCTCGGTCGCGTCGTCGTCCGGGGACGGGGGATCCGCCCGGTTGCCCGGCCGACGCCGGGCCGAGGGTTCGGCGTCGGCCTCCGCTGTGCCGGTGCTCCCGCCGTCGGCCGGCCCGGACGGGGTGACGTGTTCGGGGCGGGCGGTCCACTCGCAACCGCCCTCGGGCGGGCGGAGGTAGTGCTCCCCGCCGATGGTGTCCATGTAGATGCCGGTCCGTCCGGTCCTGGTGTCGAGGACGGATTCCCCCACGCGCGGCCGGTAGGCCGCGGCGGCGCGCTTTCGGATGCTCACCGCGCTGCTCCTTGCTGCTCCGGTGCGGGCGCGGCGACGGTGGTGGCCGGCCCTGGTCGCTGTCGTGGCTTGGCTTTTTGGTTCGGCTCTGCTCGGCGACTACCCAGCATCTCTAGAGAAGCTAATATCTCTAGAGATGTCAACGGTCCAGCCGGTCCTATCGGCTTACCGGCGGCCGCGGGCGCGCCTACGATTTCCGAGAGGGACGAGGGAGAAGGCGATGGTCGGCAGCAGCAGCGGCGAGAAGCAGCCCAAGTACCAACGGATCGCCGACACGCTGAGGGCGGCCATCGACGCCGGCGAGTACCGGGCGGGCGACCGGCTGCCCGGCGAGAACGACCTCATGGACGTCTACGGCGTGGCCAGGATGACCGCCCGTCAGGCACTCGGCGTGCTGCAGAGCGAGGGCATCGCCGAGGCCCGCCGCGGTGCGGGCGTCTTCGTCCGGGACTTCCGGCCGCTGCGCCGGCGCGGGATCCAGCGGCTCGCCCAGGGCCAGTGGGGCTCGGGCCGGTCGATATGGTCGGCCGACATCGACAACCGCACCCTGGTCGTCGACCAGGTGTCGGTCACCGAGCAGGGCGCGCCCGAGCACGTGGCCAGGGTGCTCGGCGTCGACCCGGGCGAGCCGATGTGCGTGCGGCACCGGCGCTTCGTCCTGGACGGCAAGCCGGTGCTGCTGTCGACCTCCTACCTGCCGGCCGGACTCGTGGCCGGTACCGCCATCACCCGTGAGGACACCGGCCCGGGCGGCACCTACGCGCGGCTGGCCGAGATAGGCGCCAAGCCGGTGCACTTCCGCGAGGAGGTCCGCTCCCGGATGCCGGCCGCGGAGGAGACCGTCCGGCTGGAACTCTCGGCCGGCACCCCGGTGATCCTCATCTGCCGGACCGCCTTCGCCGACGAGGGCCAGGTCGTCGAGCTGAACGAGATGATCCTGGACGCGGCCTCCTACGTCCTGGAGTACGACTTCGACGCCTGACGCCTGACGCCTGACGCCTGACGCCCGAGGTCTGACGCGGTTGCAGCTGCGGACGCGCCACCGCCCCGGACGCGGGCGGCGGCCGGGGCGGCGGGTTGCGAGCGGTGGGCGCTACTCCTTGGAGCGGACCCGCAGGCTGGTGATCAGCGGACCCTCGGTGGTCTCGCGGAAGAAGTCGTTGCCCTTGTCGTCGACCACGACGAAGGCCGGGAAGTCCTCGACCTCGATGCGCCAGACGGCCTCCATGCCCAGCTCGGCGTACTCCAGGACCTCGACCTTCTTGATGCAGTCCTGGGCGAGGCGGGCCGCCGGGCCGCCGATGGAGCCGAGGTAGAAGCCGCCGTGCGCGGCGCAGGCGTCGGTGACCTGCTTGGAGCGGTTGCCCTTGGCGAGCATGACCATGGAGCCCCCGGCGGCCTGGAACTGGTCGACGTAGGAGTCCATCCGGCCGGCCGTGGTGGGGCCGAAGGAGCCGGAGGCGAAGCCCTCGGGGGTCTTGGCCGGGCCGGCGTAGTAGACCGGGTGGTCCTGGAGGTACTTGGGCATGCCCTCGCCGGCGTCCAGGCGCTCCTTGATCTTGGCGTGCGCGATGTCGCGCGCGACGACCAGGGTGCCGGTGAGCGAGAGCCGGGTCTTCACCGGGTACTTGGAGAGCTCGGCGCGGATCGCGGACATCGGCTGGTCGAGGTCGATCCGCACCACGTCGTCGTCGAGGTGCTCGTCGGTGGTGTCCGGCAGGTACTTCGCCGGGTCGGTCTCCAGCTGCTCCAGGAAGACGCCCTCGGCGGTGATCTTGCCCAGGGCCTGGCGGTCGGCGGAGCAGGAGACGGCCATCGCGACGGGCAGCGAGGCGCCGTGGCGGGGCAGGCGGACCACACGCACGTCGTGGCAGAAGTACTTGCCGCCGAACTGGGCGCCGATGCCGATCTTCTGGGTCAGCTCGGTGACCTTGGCCTCCAGCTCCAGGTCCCGGAAGCCGTGGCCGGTCTTCGCGTCGCCGGAGGTCGGCAGCTGGTCCAGGTAGTGCGCGGACGCGTACTTGGCGGTCTTCAGCGCGAACTCGGCGCTGGTGCCGCCGATCACGATGGCCAGGTGGTACGGCGGGCAGGCGGCGGTGCCCAGCGAGCGGATCTTCTGCTCCAGGAACGAGAGCATGCTGGCCTCGTTCAGGATGGCCTTGGTCTCCTGGTACAGGTACGACTTGTTGGCCGAGCCGCCGCCCTTGGCCATGAAGAGGAACTTGTAGGCGTCGCCGTCGGTGGCGTACAGCTCGATCTGGGCCGGCAGGTTGTTGCCGGTGTTCTTCTCGTCCCACATGGTCACCGGGGCCATCTGGGAGTAGCGCAGGTTGAGCTCGGTGTACGCGTCGTAGACGCCGCGGGCGACGGCGGCCTCGTCGCCGCCGGCCGTCAGTACGTTCTGGCCGCGCTTGCCCATGACGATCGCGGTGCCGGTGTCCTGGCACATCGGCAGGATGCCGCCGGCCGAGATGTTGACGTTCTTCAGCAGGTCCAGGGCGACGAAGCGGTCGTTGGGGCTGGCCTCGGGGTCGTCCAGGATGCGGCGCAGCTGGGCGAGGTGGGCCGGGCGCAGGTAGTGCGAGATGTCGTGCATCGCCTCGGCGGTGAGCAGCCGCAGGGCCTCGGGCTCGACCTGGAGGAAGGTCCGGCCGCCGGCCTCGAAGGTGGACACACCCTCGGAGGTGAGCTTGCGGTAGGGGGTCGGGTCAGCGCCCAGGGGGAGAAGGTCGCTGTACTCGAAGTCCGGCGTGGGAGCCATGGGGGCGGTCCTTAGATGTCCAGTGTTGCCAGTGTTCCGGCTGCGTCGGCGAAGCACCCTGGAGGGCGAAAGCACCCTCAAGGGTAGGACGCGCGGGAATCGCGTACGCGGGAAGGTCAGCCTGCGTGACCGGGGTCACCCACCGGTGGGGAAGGGGCTTGCCCGGTTGACTAGGCTGGGCCCGTGGAGAACTCGCCGTCGAAGGACCCGCAGGAGCCGCTGGACCAGCGGATGGACGATCAGGGCCGGGGGGCCGTACCGATGACCAAGCCCGGGGCGACGCCGCCCGCCCGACCCGCGCACGCCCCGGTGGCGGAGGCCGAGATCCGGGCCTCGGACGCCGACCGCGAACGGGTGGCGGAGCTGCTGCGCGACGCCTACGCCGAGGGGCGGTTGGACGTCGAGGAGCACGCCGAGCGGATCGAGGCGGCGTACGCGGCCAAGACCCTGGGCGACCTCGTGCCGCTGACCCGGGACCTTCCGGTGCACCGAGGGATCTCCTTCGAGAAGTCGCCGTTGGGCGATCCGGCGGCGGCCCCGCGTCCGGACGGCCCGGTGCGGCTGCCGGCCCGCAACGAGGCGCCGACCATGCTGGCCGTCTTCGGCGGCTCGTCCCGCAAGGGCCGGTGGCGGGTGGGCTCGAACCTGCGGGCGGTGGCGATCTTCGGCGGGGTCGAGATCGACCTGACGGACGCCGTGTTCGAGTCGCCCGAGGTGGTGATCGACGTGGTGGCGATCTTCGGCGGGGTGGAGATCAAGGTGCCGGAGAACGTCAGCCTGCACGGCGGCGGCGTAGGCATCTTCGGCGGTTTCGACGTCAAGGAGCAGACCGCGGCGGACCCGTACGCGCCGGTGGTGCGGGTCAAGGGCACCGCGGTGTTCGGCGGTTGCGAGGCCAAGCCGCGCCGGGGCAAGAAGCTCAAGGAGTGGGTGCGCAAGCAGCTCGGCGCCGACTGAGCCCGCAGGCCCGGTGGTCGGACGGAACGGTCCGGCGGGCCGCCGCGACAGATTCGGAACGACGGACTCCGCCGCTCGGCGGCAGGTCCGGTGCCCGGTCGGGGACAACTCCCGGCCGGGCACTCGTCGTTGCGTCGGGTGCACGCTGTAGTCGGTTGCGTGCAGTGTGCATGAATCCCGCCGGCGTGGGGTAGTTCCTCTGGCACATCGCTTCTTGTACGGCTGCGTACCGGAGGCGGCCTGAGGCCGGCCCGGGTGTGAACGGGGACCCCGCAGCCGGGCAGGGGAGCGAGCTTCCCCGTGTCCGAGAGCCTCGTCAGGAGTACGGCCGTGCTGCATCCGATCGAGTCCCGCACCACCTCGTCCGCCGTCCCGTCGCCGGCCGCCCCGTCGCCGGTCGCGCGGCCGTCCGCCGCAGCCTCGCCGGTGGTCGCGGCGCAGCTCCTGGAGCGGCCCCCGGCGCAGCCGGCGGGCGAGGACAGTCCGTGGCACACCGCCGCGGCCTGCCGGCGGGACGAGGTGGGCCTGTTCTTCGCGCCGTCCAAGGAGCCGACCGCGGCCCGGCTGTCGCGCGAGGAGCAGGCGAAGCAGGTGTGTGCCCGCTGCCCGGTGCTGCTGGCCTGCCGGGAGCATGCGCTGGCGCAGCCGGAGCCCTACGGGGTCTGGGGCGGGCTGACGGCGGCCGAGCGCCGGGTGGTGCTGGCGCGGCGCCGCCGGCGGGACGTCGAGCTGTGCGAGCCGGTCCGGGTGCCTGGGGCGAGGGGCCGGATCGCGGGGTGATCCGCGGCGCCGGGCCGGGGGCGTCGGCACCCGCCCGGCGGGCCCCGGCACACACCCGGCGGGCGTCCGCACACGCCCGCGGCCTCGGCGAAGGGGGATTTCGCCGAGGCCGCGGGTTCGTCGTGGCTCTGCCGCGGTCCGGGCCGCCGGTGGGCGGCCCGGACGCGGGGTCGTTCAGTTGGCGCGGTCGAAGTCGATCGCGCTGTAGGCCCGCAGCTTGGACAGCCGGTGGGTGGCGTGGACCTCGCGGATGGTGCCGCTCTTGGAGCGCATGACCAGCGAGCTGGTGGTGGCGGTCTCCTGGCGGTAGTGCACACCGCGCAGCAGCTCGCCGTCGGTGATGCCGGTGGCGACGAAGAACACGTTCTCGCCGCTGACCAGGTCGTCGGTGCTGAGCACCCGGTCGAGGTCGTGCCCGGCGTCGATGGCCTTCTGCCGCTCGGCGTCGTCCTTGGGCCAGAGCCGGCCCTGGATCACGCCGCCCATGCACTTCATCGCGCAGGCGGCGATGATGCCCTCGGGGGTGCCGCCGATGCCCATGAGCAGGTCGACGCCGGTGCCCTCGCGGGCGGCCATGATGGCGCCGGCGACATCGCCGTCGGAGATGTACTTGATCCGGGCGCCGGCCTCGCGGATGTCCCGGATCAGGCCCTCGTGGCGCGGGCGGTCCAGGACGACGACGGTGACGTCCTCGACGGCGATGCCCTTGGCCTTGGCGACCCGGCGGATGTTGACGGCCGGCGGGGCGGTGATGTCGACGAAGTCGGCGGCCTCCGGCCCGGTGACCAGCTTGTCCATGTAGAACACGGCGCTCGGGTCGAACATGGTGCCGCGGTCGGCGACGGCCAGGACGGCGACCGCGTTGTTCATGCCCTTGGCCGTGAGGGTGGTGCCGTCGACGGGGTCCACCGCGACATCGCACTCGGCGCCGGTGCCGTCGCCGACCCGTTCGCCGTTGTAGAGCATCGGAGCTTCGTCCTTCTCCCCCTCGCCGATGACGACGACGCCGTTCATCGAGACGGTGGAGACGAGGGTGCGCATGGCGCGGACTGCGGCGCCGTCGGCGCCGTTCTTGTCGCCACGGCCGACCCAGCGGCCGGCGGCGAGCGCCGCGGCCTCGGTGACCCGGACGAGTTCGAGCGCGAGGTTCCGGTCAGGAGCCTCGGGCGCGACCTCGAGGGAGCTGGGGAGATGGTGCGGGTACTGCGTGGTCATCGTCGTTACCTCTCTGTACGCGACGGCCAGTGAGCGCCCGACTACTGCCTGGTCGAACGCCGTGGTGAGGGTGTTGCGATCGTATCTGCCCACGACATGACTGTCTGTGGCGCGGGTCCCTCCACGGCCCGACGGGGGCGGCTTTTGCTCTCGGCGCCCCGACGTGGCACCCCGACGCGGCACCCCGGGTGCGGGCGACCGCGTCAGCATGAGTCACCATGTGGGGGTGGCTGGAGAGAGCAAGGGCATGAGGGGCCGGCAGACCGTACGGGACATGGTCCTGTCGATGCTGGCCGTCGGCGTCGTGGTCTGGGTCGGGTACCTGTTCCTGCCGCACGACGCGGACGGCGACGGGGTGCGCCCGGTCGACTACAGGGTGGCCGCGGCCACCGCCAAGCGCGCCGCGCCGTACCCGCTGCTCGTCCCGGACGGCCTGTCCGCGAAGTGGCGGGCCACCTCGGTGACGTACAACGCGGCGGCGACCAACAACGGCAAGGGCAACGCCTGGCACCTGGGCTTCGTCACCCCCTCGGGCCAGTACGCGGCCGTGGAGCAGAGCGACATCGCGCGTGACGACGTGCTCAAGGCGACGGTGGCCGGCGGCAAGCCGGACGGCACCGAGGACATCGCCGGGCAGACCTGGGAGCGGGTGCAGGGACCGAAGGCGCGGGCGATCACGGTGCAGACCGGCGGCGCCACCACCGTGCTGACCGGCACCGCCTCCTACGAGGAACTGGCGGAGCTGGCGCGGGCGCTGAAGTAGTCCGGTTCCCGCCCCCGGAGCGGAGATCTCCGCTCCGGCGGCGGCCGGCCGGCAGGGACGCGGAAGGGCCCCGCACGCGGTGCGTGCGGGGCCCTCGCGCTGTCCGGGCCCGGGGTCTCGGGGGCGGTCCCGGGTCGGACGGTGGTGGCTCAGACGGTGGTGACGACCTCGTCGTAGGCCAGTCGCGGCGAGCGCGGGTACCAGGCGTTCTCGCCCGGCTTGCCGATGTTCACCACGGCCAGCACCGAGTGCTCGCCGTCGGTGAAGAACTCCTTGTTGATGCCCTCGGCGTCGTAGCCGGTCATCGGGCCGGCGGCCAGGCCGGCGGCGCGCACGCCGATGATGAAGTAGCCGGCCTGCAGGGCGCCGTTCATCGCGGCCGAGGCCTCGCGGACCGGGCGCTCGGTGAAGTAGCTCTTGGCGGCCGGGAAGTGCGGGAAGACGGTCGGCAGCTCCTCGTGGAACTCGTTGTCCACGGCGAGGATCGCGGTCAGCGGGGCGGCGGCGGTCTTGGCCTTGTTGCCCTCGCCGAGGTGCTGGACCAGGCGCTCGCGGCCCTCGGCCGAGCGCACCAGGACGACCCGCAGCGGCTGCTGGTTCATCGCCGTCGGGCCGAACTTGACCAGCTCGTAGATGGCCTGGATCTGCTCGTCGGAGACCGGCTCGTCGGTGAAGGTGTTGGCCGTGCGGGCCTCGCGGAACAGCAGGTCCTGGGCGGCGGTGTCGAGAACCAGGGCGTCGGTGGTCATGTCAGTGCACCTCGGGGGAGGAAGAAGCTGGGGGGTCGTCTTTGTTGCGGTGACCGGCCGCAGCCGGTCAGACGGTCCCAACATGGGTGAACATTCAACTGTTCCCCGGGCTGCACGTGACCTGCGTCACCCCTGCGGCGGAGCGTCCTCCTCGGCGGCCAGCGCGGCGTCCAGCCGGGCCCGCGCACCGTCCAGCCAGCGCTGGCAGACCTTCGCCAGCTGCTCGCCGCGCTCCCACAGGGCCAGCGACTCCTCCAGCGAGGTGCCGCCGTTCTCCAGCTGCCGGACCACCTCCAGCAGCGCGTCCCGCGCGTGCTCGTACCCCAGCGCGTCGTCCGCGGTCGGCGCCTCCACGGCGGCTGCCGCCGTGCTCTGCTCCTCGTCTGCCATGGGAGCCAGCGTAGGGGGCCGGACCGACAGCGTGCCCGGCCCGCCGCTACCGGCCCGCCGTCGCGCCGCCGTCCGCCGTCCCGCCGCCGTCCGCGGTGACGTCGAAGCCGCCGCCCGCCACCCGGGCGTGCAGCCCCTCGCCCGCCACGACCTGCGCCGGATCGGTCACCACCGTGCCGTCCCGCCGCTGCAGCACCGCGTACCCGCGCTCCAGGGTGGCCGCCGGGGAGAGCGCGACCACCCGGGCCAGGGTGTGCCCGAGATCGCTCTGCGCGCGCTCCAGCCGGTGGTTCAGGGTGCGCCGGGACCGCTCCAGCAGCCCGGCCACCTCCTGGCCCCGCCCGTCCAGCATCCGCTGCGGCGCGGCCAGCACCGGCCGGCTGCGCACCCCGTCCAGCCCGTGCTGTTCCCGCTCCACCCGGGCGAGTACGTGCCGCCGCGCCCGGTCCCGCAGCTGCCGGACCTTGGCCAGCTCCTCCCCGACGTCCGGAACCACCCGTTTGGCGGCATCGGTGGGCGTGGAGGCGCGCAGGTCGGCGACGAAGTCCAGCAGCGGCTGGTCCGGCTCGTGGCCGATCGCGCTCACCACCGGCGTCCGCGCGGCCGCGACCAGCCGGACCAGGCCCTCGTCCGAGAACGGCAGCAGGTCCTCGACGCTGCCGCCGCCCCGGGCCACCACGATCACGTCCACCTCGGGGTGCTCGTCCAGCTCCCGGACGGCCTCGCTCACCCGCTCCACCGCGCTGACGCCCTGCACCGGGACATTGCGGATCTCGAAGCGGACGGCGGGCCAGCGCCGCCGGGCGTTCTCCAGGACGTCCCGCTCCGCCGCCGAGTCGCGCCCGGTGACCAGCCCGACGCACTGGGGCAGGAACGGCAGCGGCTTCTTGCGGTCCGCCGCGAACAGGCCCTCGCCGGCCAGCCGCCGCTTCAGCTGCTCCAGCCGGGCCAGCAGCTCGCCCAGACCGACCAGCCGGATCTCCGAGGCCCGCAGCGAGAGCTGGCCGCGCGCCGCGTACCACTCCGGCTTCGCGTGCACGATCACCCGCGAGCCCTCCTGCACCGCGTCCGCGACCTGGTCGAAGACGGAGCGGAAGCAGGTCACGGTCAGCGAGACGTCCGCCTGCGGGTCGCGCAGCGTCAGGAACACCACGCCCGCCCCCGGCCGCCGGCTGAGCTGGGTGATCTGTCCCTCCACCCAGATCGCGCCGAGCCGGTCGATCCAGCCGCCGATCAGCGCGGAGACCTTGCCGACCGGGAGCGGTGCTTCGGGGGAGCTGGGGTTGGCCATGCGTACGAGGTTAGCGACGCCCGCCGACAGCGGAACCGCTCCGGGCGGCCACCACCAGCAGGCCGACCGCCAGCCAGACCAGCCCCACCACCTGCGCGGAACCGGCCGCCTCGGCCACCACCGCGCCGATCACCAGCACGCCCAGCACCGGCACCACCAGGTGCCGGGCCCAGTCGCGCGAGCCGTGCCGCACCACGTACCAGCCCACCACCGAGGCGTGCAGCAGGGTGAAGGCGGTGAGCGCGCCGATGTCCACCACCGAGGTCAGCCGGTCCAGACCGTCGTCCCGGTCCGCCGCCCAGACCGCCGCCACCAGGGTGATCGCCGCCGACACCAGCAGCGCCCGGCGCGGCACCGCCGAGCCGGGGTCGACCGCGCCGAGGAAGCGCGGCAGCCGCCCGTCCCGGCCCATCGCGAAGAGCAGCCGCCCGGCCGCCGCCTGCCCGGCCAGGGCGGCGAAGGCCGCGCCGACCGCCTTGCTCGCCGCGACCAGCACCTGCAGCCAGTGCCCGACCGAGCCCTCCACCGTGTCGTAGAACGCCGACCCCTGCGCCGCCGGGTCCGCCGCCAGCTGCTCAGGGGAGAGCGGCTCCAGCAGCGCCGCCAGCCAGGTCTGCGCCACGAACAGCAGACCGGACACCACCAGGCACCACAGCACCGCCCGCGCCACCGCCGCCGAGGCGCCGACCGCCTCCTCGACGAAGGTGGCGATCGCGTCGAAGCCCAGGTAGGACAGCACCGCCACCGAGACCGCCGAGAGCACGGCGGACGCGGAGAAGCCGCCGACCGCCGTGAACGGAGTCGCCCAGCCGCGCTGCGCGCCGTCCCGCACCAGCACCACCACGGCCGCGACCACGAACACCGCCAGCACCGCGAGCTCCGCCACCAGCACCGCCAGGCCCACCACCGCCGCCGTCCGCACCCCGGCCAGGTTCAGCGCGGTGGTCACCAGCACCGCCAGCGCCGTCCACACCCAGCGCGGCACGTCCGGCACCAGCGAGTGCAGCGCGATCCCGGAGAACAGGTACGCGACCGCCGGGATCAGGAGGTAGTCCAGCAGGGCCATCCACCCGGCCAGGAAGCCCGCCCCCTCACCGAGCCCGGCCCGCGCGTAGGCGTAGACCGAACCGGTCCGCGGCACCGCCCGCACCATCTGCGCGTACGAGACCGCGGTGAAGCCCATCGCCACGGTGGCCACCAGGTAGACCGCCGCGACCGCGCCGTGGCTCTTGGCGTCGAGCACCCCGAACACGCCGACCGGCGCCATCGGGGCGATGAACAGCAGCCCGTAGACCACCAGATCGCGGACGCCGAGGCTGCGCCGCAGCTCACCCCGGGGCCCGCCGTCCTCGGGCCCGTCCGGCCCGGCTCGCTCGCTCATAGCTTCCACATTTGAGCACCCGGGACCGGTTCCGGCCGGAACGCGACTCCCGTCGGCGCGGCTCCCCTCCGCCCGTACGATGGAGCCATGTCCTCCAACACCGCGCAGCGCCGTGTCCTGCTCGCCGCCCCCCGGGGCTACTGCGCGGGCGTCGACCGCGCCGTGATCGCCGTTGAGAAGGCCCTGGAGCAGTACGGGGCGCCCATCTACGTCCGCAAGCAGATCGTCCACAACAAGTACGTGGTGCAGACCCTGGAGAAGAAGGGCGCGATCTTCGTCGACGAGACGGAGGAGGTGCCCGAGGGCTCGATCGTGGTCTTCTCGGCCCACGGCGTCGCGCCGTCGGTGCACGACGAGGCGCGGGCCGGCAAGCTCGCCACCGTCGACGCCACCTGCCCGCTGGTGACCAAGGTGCACAAGGAAGCCGTGCGCTTCGCCGACGAGGGCTACGACATCCTGCTGGTGGGCCACGAGGGCCACGAGGAGGTCATCGGCACCATGGGCGAGGCGCCGGACCGGATCCACCTGGTCGACGGCGCCGAGGACGTCGCCAAGGTGCAGGTCCGCGACGAGTCCAAGGTCGTCTGGCTCTCCCAGACCACCCTGTCGGTGGACGAGACCATGGCCACCGTCGGCGAGCTGAAGCAGCGCTTCCCGCTGCTGGTCAGCCCGCCCAGCGACGACATCTGCTACGCCACCCAGAACCGCCAGGTGGCCGTCAAGCAGATGGCCCCGGAGACGGACCTGCTGATCGTGGTCGGCTCCAAGAACTCCTCCAACTCCGTCCGCCTGGTCGAGGTCGGCCTGGAGTACGGCGCCAAGGCCGCGCACCTGGTGGACTTCGCCGAGGAGATCCACGAGGAGTGGCTGACCGGCGTCACCACGGTCGGCCTGACCAGCGGCGCCTCGGTGCCGGAGATCCTGGTCGAGGGTGTGCTGGAGTGGCTGGCCGCGCGCGGCTACGACGAGGTCTCCACCGTCAAGACCGCCGAGGAGCACCTGATCTTCTCGCTGCCCAAGGAGCTCCGCCGCGACCTGCGCGCCGAGGCCGCGGGCAAGCTGTAACGCGCCGAGTCCGGGGGGAGGGCCCGGTACCCCGACGGGGTGCCGGGCCCTCCGCTGTGCGGGGCCCGGCGGGCTCTCGTAAGTTGTGGACAGCCAGGCACGGTCATGCACAGCCTGTGGACAACGTTCGGGCGGAGGGCGGTCGAGATGACGGCGGTATTCGGTGTGGACATCGGCGGATCGGGCATCAAGGGTGCCCCCGTCGACCTCGCCCGGGGCGTGCTCGCGCAGGAGCGGCACAAGGTCCTCACCCCGCAGCCCTCCGCGCCGGAGGCGGTGGTCGCCGCCGTCCGCGAGGTGGTCCGCCACTTCGACCACCAGGGGCCGGTGGGCCTGACCTTCCCCGGCGTGGTCGTCGACGGGCACACCAGGACCGCCGCCAATGTCGACAAGGGCTGGATCGGCCTGGACGCGGCCGGCCTGTTCCGGGAGGCGCTCGACCTTCCGGCCGTGGTGCTCAACGACGCCGACGCGGCCGGGCTCGCCGAGACCGCCCACGGCGCCGGCCGGGGGCAGGAGGGCGTGGTGCTGGTGCTGACCTTCGGCACCGGCATCGGCAGCGCCCTGCTCGTGGACGGCACGCTGGTGCCCAACATCGAGCTGGGTCACCTGGAGCTGCGCGGCAAGGACGCCGAACGGCGGGCCTCCTCGGCCGCCAAGGAGCGGCACGGGCTGAGCTGGGGGCAGTGGGCCGACCGGGTGGATGAGTACCTGGACCTGGTGGAGATGCTCTTCTCGCCGCAGCTGATCGTGATCGGCGGCGGGGTGAGCCGCAAGCACGAGAAGTTTCTGCCGCTGCTGCGCGAGCGCGGTGCCCGGGTCGTCCCGGCGGAGCTGCGCAACGACGCCGGCATCGTCGGCGCGGCCATGGCGGCCGCCCGGGCCTCGGACTGAGCCAGCCAGCCCACGTGCTGAGGGGAGGGGCCGTTGCCGGCGGCCTCCCCTCAGCGCGCGCGGTGGATCCGGCGCTGGGCCACGAACCGGGCCAGCACGATCGCCGCGGCCAGCCCGGTGCCGGAGAACAGCCAGCCGGCCCGGGTGGCCAGGTTGGTCGCCAGCGCCACCACCTGGGCCGTCACCCCGGAGGAGGTGACCGGGCCGAACAGCAGCAGCGCGGCGGCGAAGGCGATCGGCCCGCTGATCGGCGCGGCCAGCAGGTCGGCGTACCGGACCCGGACCGCCAGCTGGAAGCAGACCAGCAGATAGCCGAGGCCGAACAGCGGCCCCAGCCCGCCGAAGACCAGCCGGTCCAGGCCGGCCACCGTGATCGTCGCCGCCAGCGCGGCCACCCCGGCGCCGACGGCGGTCAGCCGGGTCGGCCGGCCGCTGCGCCGCCGCCCGTACAGCCGCCCCACCACCCGGGCCCGCAGCACCGGCGGGCCGGACACGGGGCGTAGTCGGGAACCGGGCTCGGCGCCCCGCCCCGCGGTCCGTCCGGAGGTCTTGCCGCCCGACCTCCCGGGGGCCTTGGCAGTGGCCTTCCCGGCGGGCCGGACGGCCG
>NZ_JZWY01000326.1:0-9436 GCF_000966955.1 Streptomyces sp. NRRL S-495 | reverse complement strand
CGGCCGGTCCGCCCGTGGTTCCGGGGGCACGGCCCGGCCCGGGGACGGCGGCCCCGGCCGCGCCGTTCGGCGGTCGGCGTCTGGGCCCTGGCGGCTGGGTACGGATGCTCTGCTCCACCCGCCCAACGTACGGTCCGATCATCGCCACACTGTGTAATGGGCCGTCGGGGCTTGTTCCGTGTCTTCGGACGGAGTATTGATGTGACCGACGTCCGATCACACCTGGGGGAGTGGATGACCAGCGGATTCACCTTCGAACGGCTGCACCACGTCCAGCTCGACATCCCGGCGGGGGCGGAGGACGAGTGCCGCGCCTTCTGGCACGGCGTGCTCGGCATGACGGAACTGGTGAAGCCCCCGGTGCTGGCCGCGCGTGGCGGCTGCTGGTTCCGCGGCGGCGGGGTGGAGGTGCACCTCGGGGTGGTGCCGGAGTTCCGGCCGTCCCGCAAGGGGCACCCGGGCTTCCAGATCGGCGACCTCGACGCCCTCGCCGAGCGGCTGGCCGCGCACGGCCACGAGGTGGTCTGGGACGACAACCTGCCCGGGCACCGCAGGTTCCACTCCAGCGACCGGCTGGGCAACCGCCTGGAGTTCCTGGAGCCCTCGCCGGCGGCGGCGGGCGCCTGACCCGCTGCCCGTAGACTGGGGGATCGGCCCGGCGAGCGGGCCGGCCCAACTCCTCCAAGCCCCCGGGACTGCGCTTCATGTCGCTCACGATCGGAATCGTCGGCCTGCCGAACGTCGGCAAGTCGACCCTGTTCAACGCCCTGACCAAGAACGACGTGCTGGCGGCCAACTACCCGTTCGCCACCATCGAGCCCAACGTCGGCGTCGTCGGCGTCCCGGACGGGCGGCTGGCCAAGCTCGCCGAGATCTTCGGCTCGCAGCGCATCCTCCCGGCCACCGTCGACTTCGTCGACATCGCCGGCATCGTGCGCGGCGCCTCGGTCGGTGAGGGCCTGGGCAACAAGTTCCTGGCGAACATCCGTGAGTCGGACGCGATCTGCCAGGTCATCCGGGCCTTCGTCGACCCCGATGTGGTGCACGTCGACGGCAAGGTCTCGCCGAAGGACGACATCGAGACCATCAACACCGAGCTGATCCTCGCCGACCTCCAGTCGATCGAGAAGGTGCTGCCGCGGCTCCAGAAGGAGGCCCGCCTGAAGAAGGAGTCGGCCGCCACGCTGGCCGCCGCCGAGGCCGCCCAGAAGATCCTGGAGACCGGCAAGACCCTCTTCGAGGCGGGCTTCGACGCCTCCTCGGTGCGCGAGCTGCACCTGCTCACCACCAAGCCCTTCCTCTACGTGTTCAACGTCGACGAGGACGAGCTGGTCGACGAGGAGTTCAAGGAGGCCCAGCGCGCCCTGGTCGCCCCCGCCGAGGCGATCTTCCTGAACGCCAAGATCGAGTCCGAGCTGATCGGCATGGACGAGGACGAGGCGCTGGAGCTCCTCCAGTCCATGGGCCAGGAGGAGACCGGCATGGCCACCCTCGGCCGGGTCGGCTACGAGACCCTCGGCCTGCAGAGCTACCTCACCGCAGGCCCCAAGGAGACCAGGGCCTGGACCATCAAGAAGGGCGCGACCGCCCCCGAGGCCGCCGGTGTGATCCACACCGACTTCCAGAAGGGCTTCATCAAGGCGGAGGTCATCTCCTTCGACGACCTGGTCGCCTGCGGCTCCATCGCCGAGGCCCGCAGCAAGGGCAAGGCCCGCATCGAGGGCAAGGAATACATCATGCAGGACGGCGACGTGGTGGAGTTCCGCTTCAACGTCTGACCGGCCGACGGGGGGTGTTGCCCGTCCCGCTCACGAGCGGGACGGGCAACACCCCCCGTTCCGTTCGGCTCTTCGCCGGCTCAACCCTCGTAGTGGTACCGGCACTGGGCGACCAGGATCGAGTCGTCGGTGACCTTGTGGATCAGGCGGTGCTCGTCGTTGATCCGCCGGGACCAGTAGCCCTGGAATCCGTGCTCGAGCGGTTCCGGTTTGCCGATCCCCTCGTTGCCGTTGCGCGCGACATCGGCGAGGAGCGTATTGATCCGCTTGAGGATCTTGCGGTCCTGGGCCTGCCACCACAGGTAGTCCTCCCAGGCCCGAGAGGCGAAGGTGATCTTCACTCCGGGTCCACCAGGTCGCGCACCGTCCCGCCGCCGTTCTCCAACTCGTCGATGGCGGACAGCAGTCGGCGCGCGTTCGCGGGGCTGCGCAGGAGGTAGGCGGTCTCCTTGAGGGACTGGTAGTCCTCCAGGGACACGATGACCACGGGCTCGCGTCCGGCGCGGGTGATCACTATCTCCTCGCGGTCGTCCGTCACCGCGTTGAGCACCTCGGCGTAGCGTGCGCGGGATTCCGAGTAGGTCATCGTCTTCATTGCGAGACTCCTCTTCCAGGTACAGGAAATTGTACGTCGCGGCTGGTCTGGCAACAAGGACGTAGGTGGCGTCGCGGCACCCCGGGGCCGGGCGGTGCTGTTTCCGCTGGGGTTCACGGGGCTGGTGGTGTGTGCGGGGAGGCTGGTTGACTGGGCGTCACATTGATCGGATCGGGTGGGGGACTGATGGGGAACGTGGCGGGCAACAGGCCGAGTCGGCGGGCGGTGCTCGGTGGGGTGGCCGGGGCGGGGGCCGTGGTGATGGCGTCCGGGGCGGGGGCCTCGGCGGAGTCGGTGGGGCGGCGGAACCCCGTCGACCAGGCGGCGGTGGACGCCATGGCGGCCCGGCTGGACGGCGAGCTGGTCGCGCTGCGGCGGGCGCTGCACGCGAACCCGCAGACCACGGGTGCGGAGACGTACGCCGCCGGGGAGGTCGCGCGGCGGCTGCGCGCGGCGGGGCTGGAGGTGGCCACCGGGGTCGGCGGGACCACCCTGCCGGACGGGACGGCGGTGCCCGGGAACGGTGTGGTCGCGGTGCTGCGCGGTGCGCGGCCGGGCCGGACGGTGGCCTACCGGGCGGACATGGACGCGGTGCCGGGCGACGGGATCATGCCGCCGAAGAAGGGGCGGCCGGCGGCGCACGCCTGCGGGCACGACATCCACACCGCGGTCGGGGTGGGTGTCGCGCTGACGCTGGCCCGGCTGCGGCACCGGTTGAGCGGCACGGTGGTCTTCTTCTTCCAGCCGGGGGAGGAGGGCCTGGTGGGTGCCCGGGCGATGCTCGCGCAGGGGTGGCTGGAGCGGACCGGGGTCGAGGAGATCCACGCCCTGCACACCGGCCCCTACCCGGTCGGCGGGTTCGCCGTGACGCCGGGCAGCGGCCTGCCCGGCCAGGACTGGGTGAACATCGCGTTCGGCGGGCCGGACGCGGCCGCGTCGGCGGCCCGGCTGGTGGGCGCGATCACCGCGCTCGGCACGGTGCCGCTGCCGCAGGATCCCGCGGCCCTGGAGACCATGGTCCGGGACGTGCAGACGCCGGACGGGCCGCTGGCCCGGTTCCTGGTGACCGGCGCGCGGGTGGCGCCGGCCCCGGACGCCGAGGGGCGGCCGGTCGTCGAGGCGAAGTTCCGGTGCTGGCCGCCGGAGCGGGACGCCGAGGTCCGGGAGGAGATCCGCCGGCTGGCGCAGACGTTCCCCGGGGCGGTGGTCGGCTACCCGCGGGACCCGTTCCCGGCGCTGCTCTGCCCGGCGGACGCGGCGGACGCGCTGGCCCGGCGGCTGCGGTGCGAGTTCGGCGCCGGCGCGGTCACGGTGAACCGCACCGCGTTCCCGTTCAACGGGGAGGACTACGCGCTGTTCCTGGAGCGGGTCCCGGGCACGTACACCTTCCTCGGGGTGCGCACCCCGGGGGCCGGGATCGAGACGAGCTACCCGCACTACGAGACCTTCGAGCCGGACGAGCGGGCGATCGGCGTCGGGGTGCGGGCCATGGCCGGCTGGCTGGCGGACCGCGCCCGCCGCTGAGACGGGGCGGGGCGGGCCGCTGCCGGGTGGCGCGGCCCCGCCGCCGCGGTCAGGCGACGGTGACGGTGAGGGTGCCGTCCGGGCCCGCGGTGACGGTGACGGACTCCAGGGTGGCGGCGTGGGCCGAGGGGTGGTGGCCGACCGCGCGGGGCCCGATGCCGACGACCGGGACGCCGGCGGCGCGGGCGGCGGCGATGCCCGCCCCGGAGTCCTCGAAGGCGAGGCAGTCGGCGGGGGCGAAGCCGAGCGCGGCGGCGCCCTTGAGGAAGCCCTCGGGGTCGGGCTTGCTCGCGCCCACGGACTCGGCGGTGATCAGGACCTGCGGCAGCGCGAGGCCGGCGGCGGCCATCCGGACCCGGGCGAGCGGGGCGTCGGCGGAGGTCACCAGGGCGTGCGGGTGGCCGGCCAGGGCGGCGAGGAAGGCGGGGGCGCCGGGGACCGGGACGACGCCTTCGGTGTCGGCCCGCTCCGCGGCGAGCATCCGCTCGTTGTCCGCGAGGTTGAGCTCCGCCGGGCGGTCGGGCAGCAGGACGGCCATGGTGGCGTGGCCCTGGCGGCCGTGGGCCGTGTGCAGCACCTCGGCCGGGTCGAGGCCGTGCTCCCGGGCCCAGCGGCTCCAGCAGCGTTCGACCACGGCGTCCGAGTCGACCAGGGTGCCGTCCATGTCCAGCAGCAGGGCGCGGGGAGTGAAGGTCGTGGGCACGGGGCGGCTCCGTCCGGGGATGAGGGGGCGCGCGAAGTGCGAGCCTATTGTTCAATAAGGATACAAAAGATCGCCCCGGATGCCGCCGCCGGCCTCAGCCCAGCAGGTGCGCGTTGACCGCGCGGGCCTCCTCGGCCAGCTCCGGCAGCTCGACCACCTCGACGCCGGCCGCCTCCAGCAGTCCGGCGCCCCGGGTCTCGGCGACGAAGGTGGACGGCTCGCGCCAGGCCACCACCACCCGGGGGACGCCGGCCGCGATCAGCAGTTCGGCGCACGGCACCGGGCGGGAGGCCCGCTGTCCGCAGGGCTCCAACGAGCTGTAGACGGTCGCGCCGCGCAGCCGGGGGTCGCCGGCCGGGAGCTTGGCGAGGGCCGCCTCCTCGGCGTGGTCGTGGCCGTCCACCTCGCGGCTGAAGCCCTCGGCCAGCACCGTGCCGTCGGCGGCGACCACCACCGCGCCGACCGAGAACGCCGTCCGCGAGGGCGGGCAGTGGCGGGAGAGCTCCACCGCCCGGCGCAGGAACGCGAGATCGGCGTCGGGCTCGGACGCGGGGCCGGGCTCGGTCGCGGGGTGCGGCTCGGTCACGGGGCGGGCTCCTTCGGGGCGTACCTGAGCAGGACGACATCGCCCACCGTACGGGCCTCCAGCAGCCGCATCCGCCGGGCCGGGCCACCGGGGAAGTCCGCCGGGCCGACGAACCGGGGCGCGCCCGGCTGCCCGACCAGCAGTGGGGCGACCACCAGTTGGAGCTCGTCCGCCAGCCCCTGGGTCAGGAACTGGGTGTGCACCCCGCTGCCGCCCTCGACCATCAGCCGCCGCACCCCGCGCGCACCGAGGTCGTCCAGCACCGCGCCCAGCTCCACGGCCGGGCCGAGCGCGACCACCTCGGCCAGTCCGGCCAGCTCGGGGCGCAGCACGGCGGCGCCGGTGTCCGTGGTGTAGGCGAGCCGCTCGCCGCCGGTGTGCCAGAACCGCAGCGCACGGTCCAGCCGGCCGCTCGCGCTGAGGGTCACCTTCAGCGGGTACGCGGGCCGGCCGGCCGCGGTCCGGGCGGCCCGCCGCGCGGGGTCGTTGACCAGCAGACGCGGGTTGTCCGCGCGCAGGGTGTTGCCGCCGACCAGGACCGCGTCGGCGGCGGCCCGCTCGGCGTCCACCCGGTCGAAGTCGACCGGGCCGGAGAGCAGCAGCCGCTCGGGCGAGGCGTCGTCGAGGAAGCCGTCCAGGGACATGGCGGCGCTCAGCAGGACGAAGGGGCGGGGGCCGGGCATGGTGGCGAGCCCTTCACGGTGGGGCGGTTCGGTCGGGTGCGCCGTCCACGGTACGGGCCGGGACGTCCTGCGGCCGGCAGTGCGACCACAATGTGAGACGAATCTTCTTGAAATGCGGGACGAGGAGTAGCGTCGGAGGCGTCGAGGAAGCGCTGGTCCCGAGGGGGAGATCACCATGACCGCACCGAAGAACGCCGTCTACACCCATGGCCACCAGGAGCCGGTGCTGCGCTCGCACCGCTCCCGGACGGTCGAGAACTCCGCCGCCTATCTGCGCGACCACCTGCGGCCCGGGCAGGCCGTGCTGGACATCGGCTGCGGCCCGGGCACCATCACCGCCGACCTGGCCGAACTGGTCGGCCCGACCGGCCGGGTGGTGGCCGCGGACGCCTCGGCCGAGGTGCTGGAGGAGGCCGCCCGGTACGTCGCCGGGCGCGGCCTGTCCAACGTCGTGTTCGAGGTCGCCGATGTGCACCGGCTGTCGTACGCGGACGGGGAGTTCGACGTGGTGCACGCCCATCAGGTGCTGCAGCACGTGGCCGACCCGGTGGGGGCGCTGCGGGAGCTGCGCCGGGTCACCGCCGAGGGAGGCGCGGTCGCCGTCCGGGACGTCGACTACGCCAGCATGACCTGGTACCCGGAGGTGCCCGAGCTGGACCGCTGGCTGGAGCTGTACGAGCGGATCGCCCGGCACAACGGCGGCGAGCCGAACGCCGGACGGCGGCTGCTGTCCTGGGCCAGGGAAGCCGGATTCACCGAGGTCACCGCCACGTCGAGCACCTGGACGTACGCGACGCCCGAGCAGCGCGCGTGGTGGGGCGGGCTGTGGGCCGAGCGGATCACGGACTCCGGCATCGCCAGGGCGGCGGTGGCCGAGGGGTTCGCGGACGAGGCCGAACTGGCCCGGATCGCGGCCGGGTGGCGGGAGTGGGCGGCGGCCGGGGACGGGTGGTTCGCGATGCTGCACGGGGAGGTGCTGGCCCGGCGCTGACGCCGTGGCCGGACCCGGCGCGGGCGGCGCGGTGCGGGGGTCGTTCGTGCGGCGGGAAAACGTGGGAGGGCGTTCCACCGGATCCGGTAGAGTCGCGCGCCTGTTCCCGTACCCGACGGGCCACCGGGCTCCGTCCGCGGGCACCTCGGGTCGTCCTGCCGAGTTGCCGCCCGCCGCCCGCGGGCCGGGGGAGATCGCACGTGTCCAAGCCCGAGTCCGACGCTGCCGTCGTCCCGGCGCCCACGCCCGAGCCGGGGCCGGCCTCCGGGCCCACGCCCGAGCCGGCCCTCGCGGCCGCGTTCGAGCCGGCGGCCGCCCCGTGGACGGCCCCCGCCCCGGCGGCTCCGCCCGTCCCGCCGGCCACGCCCGTCCCGTCGGTTCCGTCCGTGCCGGCCGACGCTCCCGCCTTTGGCCCGGTGCCGCCGCCCGCCGCCGACCCCTGGGCGGCCCCCGCCGATGTGCCGCCGCCGGCAGCCCAGGCCACGCCGGCGCCGACCGGCTGGGCCGCCATCACCCCCGCCTCCCAGAGCGGCTTCCAGCCCGGCTTCCCCTACCCGGCCGCCCCCACCCGCACCAACGGCTTCGCGATCGCCTCGCTGGTCACCGCCCTGTTCTGCCTGTGGCCGCTGGCGCTCGGCTTCGCGGTGGTCGCGCTGGTCCAGATATCCCGGCGCAACGAGAAGGGCCGCGGCCTGGCGGTCTCCGGCCTGGTCGTCGGCGTCCTGTCGCTGATCGTCTCCCTGATCGCGTTCATCGGGCTGGCCGCGGTCGGCCTCGACGAGGAGCGGTACGGCGACTCCCGGCACGGGCCGAAGGGCTCGGTGGCCGTCAACGACCTGCGGGTCGGCGACTGCTTCGACCAGCCGCCGCTCAGCGGGGACCCCGCGTCCACCAGCGTCTACTGGGTCCGGGTGGTGCCCTGCACCGCGCCGCACCACGCCGAGGTCGCCGGCACCGTCGTCCTCCCCGGTGGCCGGGACGACCAGTACCCCAGCCGGAAGGAGATCGGCGACGGCGCCGAGAAGCTCTGCGGCCCGGTGCGGGACGAGTACGCGCTCGACTCCTGGCTCGTCCCCGAGGGGGTGGACGGGTACTACTACTACCCGAGCGTCCGCAGCTGGATGACCGGCGACCGCCGGGTGACCTGCACCTTCCAGGACGAGCAGCAGCCGCACGCCGGCAGCGTCCGCACCGACCGGACCAAGCTCACCCAGGCCCAGCGCACCTACCTGGACGCGGTGCTCGCCTACAACAAGGCGCTGTTCGCCGAGCCGGACCTGGACGTCGACGCGGCGCCCGCCAAGTACCGCGAGTGGGCGAAGACGATGGCCGCGGCCTGCCGCAAGGAGGTCACCGAGCTGTCGGTCAACGGGATCGACTGGCCGGAGGGCGCCAGGGCCAAGCTGGTCGAGCTGGGCGCGCTCAAGCTGGACGCCGCCAACGCCTGGGACACCGCGGCCAGGACCATGGACCCCGCAGCCCTGGAGCGCGAGGTCGGCAAGGCGGACGCGCTGTCCGTCAAGAGCGGCAGGCTGGCCCTGGACATCCGGCGCGCGCTGGGGCTGTCGACCGGCGAGCAGGCCGCGGACATCCGGGCCTGAGCCCGGCTTCCGGAGCCGGAGTCGGAGCCGACACCGGTCCGGCCACCGCCTAACCGGCTGTTAACAGCCCCCGTACCGGCCGGTAGCGAACGGGGCGTAGTGTCCCGTGCAGCCCCGCCCCGACCCGACCCCCACGCGGGCCGGGGCCGGGGCCGCTCCACACCGGCGCGGCGCGTCCTAGCCTGGGCGCATGGACACCTTTCGGGTGATGCGGCAGGACGACAACGGTCAGCGCTTCCGGGTCGTCGGGGGGATCGGACGGGAGGCGGCCGAACAGCTCGCAGCCGAGTTCGAGGCGCGCGGCCACAAGCAGCTCTACTGGGTCGAGGCCGAGCCCGCCGGGGACTCCCAGGCGCGGGGGCCGCACAGCTGAACCGCACGCCGTAGGGTCGGGGCCCATGGACAAGGCCATGGACCCCGCGGGGGAGAACCGGATCGTCGTCGGCGGCGCGCTGATCCACCGGGGGCGGGTGCTCGCCGCGCGGCGCAGCACGCCCGCCGAGGTGGCGGGGCGCTGGGAGTTCCCGGGCGGCAAGGCCGAACCCGGTGAGACCGAGACCGAGGCGCTGGAGCGCGAGCTGATGGAGGAACTGGGCGTCCGGGCCCGGGCACTCACCCGGCTGTCCGGTGCGTGGCTGGTGCGGCCCGGTCTCGAGCTGCGGCTCTGGGCGGCCGAACTGCTCTCCGGCGAGCCGCTCCCGCTCCAGGAGCACGACGAGCTGCGCTGGCTCGGCGCCGCCGAGCTGGCCGAGGTCGACTGGCTCGACCACGACCGCGAGGTCCTGCCCGAGGTCGCCCGCCTCCTCGCCGCCTCCTGAGCTCCGTCGCGCCCCGTCGCCCCGCCCCCTGGAGCCCCGCCCCCTGGAGCCCCGCTTCCCGAGCCCGGTGCACCCCGCCGCGCGGCGCGACGCGTGGCGCGGTGCCCCGGCAATCGGAAAGGCCGACGCGGCGGGCGGGATAGCCTTGGTCCTGCTG
>NZ_JZWY01000325.1:0-3179 GCF_000966955.1 Streptomyces sp. NRRL S-495 | reverse complement strand
GGTCCTGCTGGGTATGTCACTTTTCGGCACTATTCGTCACCATCGGTGAGCCGCCCCAGCCGGCGACGCCGATCCCGAGCAGAGCCGGAGGCCGCGTCGGTGTCGAAGAGCGGGAACGGCGGTGGGGGAGCACGCCGGGCGGGCACCGGGGGGAGCGCCGCCGCCCGCGCCCGGCTGCGCCGCGGCGCGAACCGCGCGGCGGCGGCCACCCGGGCCGACCCCGGGGGTGCGCTCCCGCCCGCGGCCCGGTCCGCGCAGTCCCCGGCGGCGCCCGACGCGGCCGCCCCGGCCGGCGCCCGGGGCCGCCCGGGCCGACCGTTCCCCGGTGGGCCGCGCGCCCTCCCGGAGACCCCGGGCCGGGCCGGCTCCGCCCCCGGCCCCGGCGGGACGGCCGGCGGCAGCCTCTTCGACGTGGTCAAGGTGGCCATCGCGATCCTCGACACGGCCGGCCGGGTGGCGCTCTGGAGCCCGGCCGCCGAGGAGCTGCTCGGCTGGCCCAACGAGCTGCTGGTCGGCCGCCGGATCGACGAGCTGATCCCCGACGAGGACCAGGTGCTCCGGATCCGGGCCGCGATCCAGGACACCCTGCGGCACGGCCGCTGGTCCGGCCTGGCCGAGCTGCGCGACCGGGAGGGCGTCCCGGTGCTGGTGGACGCCCGGATCTCGCTCCTCGTCGACGGCGACGGCAACCCGTTCCTCCAGGTCAACCTGGCCGAGGCGGCGGCCGTCCGGGAGGTGGAACGCGACCTCGCGGTGCGGGACGCGCTCTTCGAGCAGTCCCCGCTGGGCATCGCGATCCTCGACACCGAGCTGCGCTACACGGCCGTCAACCAGACCCTCGCCGAGATGAACGGCGCCGCCCCGGAGGACCACGTCGGCCGCACCACCGGCGAGACGCTGCCCGAGCGCGCCGCCGACGAGATCACCGCGATCCAGCGCCAGGTGCTGGCCACCGGCGAGCCGGTCATCGACGTCACGCTCGCCTCCCCGGTCACCGCCCGCTCCGGGTACCGCTCGATCTCCTACAGCCGGATGACCGACCGCTCCGGGCGGGTCCTCGGCATCTCCGGCACCGTGATGGACGTGACCGAGCGTTATCGCGCGGTGGCCAAGGTCGAGCACGCCCGCCGTCGGCTGTCGCTGCTCAACGAGTTCGGCTCCCGGGTCGGTGACCTGCTGGACGCCTCCCGGATCGCGCAGGAGCTGGCCAGTGCGGTGGTGCCCAGGCTGACCGACCACGCCGCCGTGATCCTGCTCCAGGCCGTCGCGCACGGTGACGACCTCCCCCGGCACGGCCACGACCGCCGCACCTCGCTGCTCCAGCTCGGCACGGCCTCCGTGCAGGACGGCCCCGAGGTCGAGGTGATGCTGCGGCGCGGCGCCCGGATCACCTTCGCCGAGGACTCCGCCTGCGGCCGGGTGCTGCGCACCGGCGTCCCCGAGCTGCTCTCGGGCGCCGACCAGCTGAGCGACATCACCTACGCCGGCGACCCGAAGATGCAGGCGGCGTACGACCTGGGCGTGCACTCGATGCTGGTGGTGCCGCTGCGGGCGCGGGGCATCGTGATCGGACTGCTGCTGGTCAGCCGGGCCGGCTACCGCGAGGGCTTCGACCGGGACGACCTGGCGTTCACCGTCGAGCTGGCGGACCGGGCGGGCTCCTCGCTGGACAACGCCCGGCTGTACGCCCGGGAGCGCACCGCCGCCCTCACCCTCCAGCGCACCCTGCTGCCGCAGCAGGTGCCGCAGCCCACCGGCGTCGAGGTCGCCTACCGGTACGTGCCCGGCAGCAGCGGCACCGAGGTCGGCGGCGACTGGTTCGACGTCATCCCGCTGCCCGGCGACCGCACCGCGCTGGTGGTCGGCGACGTGATGGGGCACGGTCTGCGGGCCGCCGCGACCATGGGGCGGCTGCGCACCGCCGTCCGGGTGCTGGCCGCCCTGGACCTGCCGCCGGACGTGCTGCTGCGGCACGTCCACGAGCTGGCCGACGACCTCGCCCAGGGGCCGGACGAGGCCCTGCTCGCCACCTGCGTGTACGCGGTGTTCGACCCGGCCACTGCGACCCTGACCGTCGCCAAGGCCGGCCACATCCCGCCGGTGCTGGTGGTGCCGGGGGAGGAGTCGGACGGACCGACCCGGACCGGCGGCCCGCTGCTCGGCGGTGTCGGCCGGATCCTGGAGCTGCCCTCGGGCGCCCCGCTCGGGGTCGGCGGGGTCCCGTTCGAGTCGGTCGAGCTGAAGATCCCCGAGGGCAGCCTGCTGGCGCTGTGCACCGACGGCCTGGTGGAGTCCCGGGACAAGGACCTGGACGTGGGCCTCGGCCGGCTGGTCACCGTGCTCCAGGAGCCGTACGCGTCGATCCAGGCGGCCTGCGAGGCGGTGCTGGGCACCATGGAGCAGGGCCGGGAGCCGGACGACGTGGCGCTGCTGCTGGCCCGGCTCGGCCACGGGCAGGCCGGCACCCCGACGGCGGGCTGGACCCTGCCCGCCGAGCCGACCGCCGTCTCCCGGGCCCGTCGGCTGGTCCGCGCGACGCTGGCCGAGTGGGGGGTCGAGCAGCTCACCGACACCGCCGAGCTGCTGGTCAGCGAGCTGGTCACGAATGCCGTCCGGTACGCGAGCGCGCCGATCGGGGTGCGGCTGACGCTCGGCGAGACGCTCCTGGTGGAGATCTCCGACCCGCTGCCGGACCCGCCCCGGGAACGGCACGCGGCCGAGGCGGACGAGGGCGGTCGCGGGCTGGAGCTGGTCGCCCGGCTGGCCCTGCACTGGGGTGCCAGGGCCGAGGGGATGGGCAAGGTGGTCTGGTTCGAGCAGGCGCTGCCGGGCACTCCCGGCGCGGAGTAGAACTCCCTGCATATGCCACCGGAGGGCCTCGGGGGAGCGCGCGCCCCGGTAGGGGGCGCGAGCGTGGCATTGTGGTTGCGCGGGCGGTAGGACAAAAACCTTCGCCCGATCTGATGTTGTGATGTTGAGGGCGTGTGAACGTACCCCTCGATGATGAATACTCGGTCTTCTCGACATCCGGACGGTCGCGGGTTTGGAGGGGTCGGTCCGTTGAACAGCACCCCGGCGCGCAATGCGCCGAGCAGCAGCGGTCATGCCGCTGTACCCGGGCAGGCCGGCGCCCAACACGTGCCGACCCCCGCCCACCAGTCGCCCGCCCCCGTCCGTGC
>NZ_JZWY01000324.1:0-7104 GCF_000966955.1 Streptomyces sp. NRRL S-495 | reverse complement strand
CCCCCGTCCGTGCCGCCCGGCCGGCCGCCGAGGAGCAGCGCTGGGGCGCCGGGGATCCGGGCTCGATCTACGACTACATCCGGGTCGCCACCTTCGCCATCGGCCCGGACGGCCGGATCAGCCAGTGGAGCGAGCGGGCCGCCGAGTTCTTCGGCGTCACCGCCGTCGAGGCGGTCGGCGCCGACCCGGTGACCACCTTCGTGCCGCGCGAGCTCTGGCAGCGCGGCCGGACCCGGCTGGAACGGACCCTGGCCGGCGAGGAATGGGTCGGCACCGCCCCGTACCGGCACGCCGACGGCGGCGAGGGCCTCGCCGAGCTCTACCTGATGCCGGACAGCGCGCTGCCCACTGCCGGCGCCACCTGTCTCGCGGTCGACCTCGGCCGGCTCCGCCGGATCGAGACGGATCTGGCCGCATCGGAGGCGGTTTTCGGCCAGACTCCGACCGGCTTCGTCCTCTTCGACGACCGGCTCCGCCTCCAGCGGGTCAACGACGCCTTCGCCTCCGGCATGGGCCTGGCGCCCACCGACCTGGAGGGCCTCACCCCGCACGACATCTTCCCCGGCGCCGAGGCCGACCGGCTCACCGCCGCCCTGCGCAAGGTCCTCGCCAGCGGCGAGCCCGTCTTCGACCTGCGCTTCCACGCCGCCGTCCCGACCCGCGAGGGCAACCGGCTCTGGGCCGTCTCGCTCTACCGCCTCAACGGCGCCGCCGGCCAGCCGATGGGTGTCGCCGGACAGGTCTCCGACGTCACCAGCCGGCACGTCGCCGAGCGCGAGGCCGACGGCGTCCGCCGCAACCTCGCGCTGCTCAACGAGGCCAGCGCCCACATCGGCTCCACCCTCGACCTGGAGACCACCGCCAAGGAGCTGCTGGACGTCGTCGTCCCGCCGTTCTGCGACCTCGCCACCGTCGACCTGTACACCGCGCTGCTCTCCGGCGAGACCGTGCCCAGCGCCGGCCGGCTCGGCGACACCGTGCTCACCGACGGCAGCGGCGAACTGCGCCGGGTCGCCGTCTCCAGCGTGGTCGGCGGCGCCTCCTCGGTGCTCGGCTCGGTCACCGGCCTGCCCATCGCCGAGGCCGGCGGCACCCTCTGCTACCCCCGCCGCTCCCCGCACGCCCGGGCCCTGCGCACCGGCCGCAGCGTCGTCCCCGAGCCCGGCCCCGACCCGCTGCTGCGCTCCACCCTGATCGTCCCGCTGGTCGCCCGCGACCAGGTGCTCGGCCTGGTCCAGCTCTCCCGGGCGATCGGCAGCGAACCCTTCGACGCCCGCGATGTCGCCATCGCCGAGGAGCTCGTCGCCCGCGCCGCCGTCTGCATCGACAACGCCCGGCTCTACCGCCGCGAGCACGAGCGCGCGCTGATCCTCCAGCGCAGCCTGCTGCCCCCGGGCAACCCGGCCGCCAGCGGCCTGGAGATCGCCTGCCGCTACCTGCCCAGCAACAACAACACCGAGGTCGGCGGCGACTGGTTCGACGTCATCCCGCTGCCCGGCAACCGCACCGCCCTGGTCATCGGCGACGTGATGGGACGCGGCCTGCGCGCCGCCGTCGCCATGGGCCAGCTGCGCACCGCCGTCCGCACCCTCGCCATGCTCGACCTCGACCCGGTCGAGGTGCTCACCGCCCTGGACGAGATCGCCCGCGACCTCGGCGACGACACCGCGCCGGCCGCCCGTTCCGCCCCGTACGGACGGCTCACCTCCACCGCCGACGAGGAGGCCCGCGAGGTCTACCTGGCGACCTGCGTCTACGCGGTCTTCGACGCCGTCACCCGGCGCTGCGTCTTCGCCAACGCCGGCCACCTCCCGCCGGTGCTGCTCAGCCCCGGCGAGAGCGCCCGGATGCTGGACGTGCCGCCGGGCCTGCCGCTCGGCGTCGGCGGCGAGCCCTTCGAGGAGGTCGAGCTGACCCTGCCGGACGGCGCCGTGCTCGGCCTCTACACCGACGGCCTGGTGGAGAGCCGCAAGCACCAGCTGGACGAGGGCCTGAAGGCTTTCCGCACCGCGCTCTCCGCCGAGGGCAAGGGCCTGGAGGACCTCTGCGACCACGTCCTCGGCGAGCTCAACCCGCACCACGGCGAGGACGACATCGCCCTGCTGATGGCCAGGGTGCACGCCTTCCCCGCGGACGCCGTCGGCCAGTGGTTCCTGCCGCCGGAGCCCACCTCGGTCGCCAAGGCCCGCGAGGCCGCGTGCAGCTGGCTGCTCGCCCGGGGCCTGGACGAGCTGGTCGACACCACCGAGCTGCTGGTCAGCGAACTGGTCACCAATGCGCTGCGGCACGGCCGGGGCGAGATCCGGCTGCGGCTGCTGCGCGACCGGACCATGGTGTGCGAGGTCTGGGACGACGGCTACGCCCAGCCCCGGCAGCGGCGCGCCCACGAGACCGACGAGGGCGGGCGCGGCCTGCAACTGGTCAGCCTGCTCGCCGAGCGCTGGGGCAGCCGGCGCACCCCCAAGGGCAAGATCGTCTGGTTCGAGCTGGGGCTGTAGGGACCGGGGCCGGTTCCCCGGCACCGGTCGGCCGTACCGCCGATCGGGTGCCGCACCCGGTCGGCCGCCGTGTCGCCGCCGCCGGGGGCCGGGCGGCGGCGTTCCATGGCCGCCATGCGCGCCCGCCTCCCCGTCGCAGCCGCCGCACTGCTGCTCGCCCTCGGTGCCACCTCCGGCTGCCTCGGCGGCCCCGGCCCGGCCCGCACCGCCCCGACCCCCGACCCCGCGCCGCCCGCGCCCGCCGCCGTCACCGGCGACGTCCGCCCGGCCGACCGGGCCGCCGTCCGCGACGGCGGCGCCCTGCGCTGGGCCGTCGACGCCGTACCGGCCACCCTGAACGTCTACCAGCCCGCCGCCACCGCCGACTCCGCGCTGCTGGCGAACGCCCTCTACCCCGCGCTGTTCCGGCCGGACGCGCACGGCGAGTGGACCCCCGACGAGGACTACCTGACCGCCGCCGAGGCCACCCCGCCCGGACAGCTGCCCCAGGTGGTCACCTACCACCTCGCCCCGCGCGCCGTCTGGAGCGACGGCACCCCGCTCTCGGCCGCCGACTTCATCGCCCAGCGGGCAGCGCTCTCCGGCCTGGACCCCGCCTACAGCGCCGTCCGGCCCGCCGGGTACGCGGCCATCGACTCGATCGTCCAGGGCGCCGACCCGCACGAGGTCAAGGTCACCTTCCGGCAGCCCTACGGCGAGTGGCGCGCCCTGTTCGGCCCGCTCTACCCCGCCGCCGAGACCGCCACCGCCGCCGCCTTCGGCCGCCCGCTGCCCGGCGGCGGCGCCCACCCGACGGCCGGCCCCTTCCTGGTGTCCGGCTACGACCCGGCCGCCGGCCGGGCCACCCTGGTCCGCAACCCGTACTGGTGGGGGGAGCCGGCCAAGGCCGACCGGATCGACTTCCTGGCCACCCCCGCCGAACGGCGCGGCACCGAGCTGGCCGAGGGCCGGCTGGACCTCGCCCCGCTGACCGGCGCCGTCGACCGAGCCGGCGGCGACCCCGCCGAGGCGGTCCGCCGCGCGGGCGCCCTGCCCGGCACCACCCTGCACCGGGCCGCCGGCACCGGCCTCACCCAGCTGACCCTCAACGCCGCCCGTGAGCCGCTCACCGACCCGGCGCTGCGCCGCGCCCTGGCCCGCGCCGTCGACCGGCGGCACGCCGCCGAGGCCGCGCTCGCCCCGCTCGGCCTGCCCGCCGCACCCCTCGGCCACCACCTGCTGACCGGGGACCAGGCCGGCTACCGGGACAACGCCGACGCGCTGGGCACCGCCGACCCCGGGCGGATGCTGGACGCGGCGGGCTGGCGGCGGCCCGCCGCCGGCGGCACCCGGGCCAGGGACGGCCACCCGCTGGCCCTCACCCTGCTGGTCCCGGCCGGCTCGGCGACCCTCCGACGGGCGGCCGACGCGGTGGCGGCCGACCTCGGCACGGCCGGGGCGGCCGTCCGGGTGGCCGAGGCCCTGCCGGACGCCTTCCTCCGCGACCACCTGGCCACCGGGGACTTCGACCTCGCCCTGTTCTCATGGCCGGCCGGCCCCGGCCCGGCCGGCGAGCAGCGGCCCGTCTACGCCAAGCCCCGGCCCGGCCCGGACGGCACCCCGGTGCCCGGCAGCAACTACGCCCGGGCCGGTACGGAGGAGATCGACAGCCTCTTCGACCGCGCCGCCGCCGAACCCGACCCGGCCGCCCGCCGGGCCCTGCTCCAGGAGACGGATGTGCGGATCTGGCAGCTCGGCCACTCGGTGCCGCTGTTCCAGCGCCCCGAACTGGTGGCCGCCCGGGAGGGTCTCGCCGGCGCCGGGGTCTGGGGCTTCACCCGCCCGCGGCTGCGGGACATCGGCTGGTCGGCGGGCTGACCCGGGGCCCGGAACCCGGTGGCCGGAGGGGCACCGCCCTGTGATCTTGCTCCCCCGGACAGCTCCCGTTTCGGCCGAGCTGGGCGGTTCCCCGTACGATAGGAGGAAGCCGTGGCATGTCCTGCCCGGCGGGTGGACCGGTAGTAGCAGGCGGAACGGGCGGCGGCGATCAACAGGGATCGCCGGTCGGCGTCACGCAGCCGGGCGCCGTAACCCACGATTCCGGGAGAATCCGCTCAGCATGCCCACGCGCAATGACATCCGCAACGTTGCCATCGTCGCTCACGTCGACCACGGCAAGACCACCCTGGTCGACGCCATGCTGAAGCAGGCCGGCGCCTTCGCCGCCCACCAGCACCTCGACGACCGGATGATGGACTCCAACGATCTGGAGCGTGAGAAGGGCATCACCATTCTCGCGAAGAACACCGCCGTCAAGTACCACCCCAAGGAGGGTGGCGCGCCGATCACGATCAACATCATCGACACCCCCGGCCACGCCGACTTCGGTGGTGAGGTCGAGCGCGGCCTGTCGATGGTCGACGCGGTCGTGCTGCTCGTCGACGCCTCCGAGGGCCCGCTGCCGCAGACCCGCTTCGTGCTCCGCAAGGCGCTGACGGCCAAGCTGCCGGTCATCCTCTGCATCAACAAGACCGACCGCCCGGACTCCCGGATCGACGAGGTCATCAACGAGACCTACGACCTCTTCCTGGACCTCGACGCCACCGAGGACCAGATCGAGTTCCCGATTGTCTACGCCTGTGCGCGTGACGGCGTCGCCTCGATGACCAAGCCGGAGAACGGCACCGTGCCGGCCGACAGTGACTCGCTGGAGCCGTTCTTCTCCACCATCCTGGCGCACGTCCCGGCCCCGACCTACGACGAGGACGCGCCGCTCCAGGCGCACGTCACCAACCTGGACGCCGACAACTTCCTCGGCCGTATCGCGCTCTGCCGGGTCGAGCAGGGCGAGCTGCGCAAGGGCCAGCAGGTCGCGTGGATGAAGCGGGACGGCTCGGTCCAGCAGGTCAAGATCACCGAGCTGCTGATGACCGAGGCGCTCACCCGCAAGCCGGCCGAGGTGGCCGGCCCCGGCGACATCTGCGCCGTCGCGGGCATCCCGGAGATCATGATCGGCGAGACCCTGGCCGACCTGGAGAACCCGGTCGCGCTGCCGCTCATCACGGTGGACGAGCCGGCCATCTCGATGGTCATCGGCACCAACACCTCGCCGCTGGTCGGCAAGGGCGGCAAGGGCCACAAGGTCACCGCCCGCATGGTGAAGGACCGCCTGGACCGCGAGCTGATCGGTAACGTCTCGCTCCGCGTGCTGCCGACCGAGCGTCCGGACGCCTGGGAGGTCCAGGGCCGTGGCGAGCTGGCGCTGGCCATCCTGGTCGAGACCATGCGCCGGGAGCTCTTCGAGCTGACCGTCGGCAAGCCGCAGGTCGTCACCAAGGTCATCAACGGCAAGACCCACGAGCCGGTCGAGCGGATGACCATCGACAGCCCCGAGGAGTACCTCGGCGCTATCACCCAGCTGATGGCGACCCGCAAGGGCCGTATGGAGACCATGACGAACCACGGCTCCGGCTGGGTCCGGATGGAGTTCATCGTCCCGTCGCGCGGCCTGATCGGCTTCCGGACCCAGTTCCTGACCGACACCCGCGGCACCGGCATCGCGCACAGCATCTTCGAGGGCCACGAGCCGTGGTTCGGCGAGCTGCGGATGCGCAACAACGGTTCGCTGGTGGCGGACCGCGCGGGCGTCGTGACGCCGTTCGCGATGATGGGCATCCAGGAGCGCGGCACGCTCTTCGTCGAGCCCACCACCGAGGTGTACGAGGGCATGATCGTCGGCGAGAACTCGCGTCAGGACGACATGGACATCAACATCACCAAGGAGAAGAAGCTCACCAACATGCGTGCCGCTTCCTCCGACACCACCGAGAACCTGGTGCCGCCGCGCAAGCTCTCGCTGGAGCAGTCGCTTGAGTTCTGCCGCGAGGACGAGTGCATCGAGGTGACCCCGGAGACCGTGCGTATCCGTAAGGTCGTCCTGGACCAGAAGGAGCGCGGGCGTACCGCTTCGCGCGCCAAGAAGGCCTGATTCCGGCCTTCTGAGCTTCTCCGGCCGTGCTTCGGCCGGAAACCGTCGCCCCCCTTTCCGATGGAGAGGGGGGCGAACCTTTTCAACAACTCGATGATGTCGGCGCAGGCATAAACGGAATAGCGCTTACCACGCCAAGGTGTCCGCTGAGCGAACGTGACAGTCCGTCATTCATGACGACTGTCCGTTTGATGCCTGTCTGAGTATGTCTCTTATGTCCGATTTTCGAAACTTACCGACCGTTCATGTGACCTAATTGAGATCGGCAGTGGTCACTTTCGTGTCCGTGGGTGACACATAGTGGGTGCAGTCAGGCTCGGGTCAAGGGTTAACGCGCAGGGGTGCGCGCCGAAACCACGAGCGCGGACGGCACAGCGGACCGGCGACAACCGACCGCGGTGCTCTCCTCGTTGGAAAGTCGAATTCAGGAGGCATCCCCCCATGCGTGGTGCAACCCAGACCAAGTGGCTCGTGGCAGCGACCGCGATCGCTCTCGCGGCGACCGCCTGCAGCACCAGCTCGAAGAGCAGCGACAAGGCTGCCTCCGGCGGCGGCACCATCGCCGTCCAGCTCGGTGAGCCGCAGCACGGTCTGATCCCGCAGAACACCGCGGAGTCCGAGGGTGCCGAGGTCCTGAAC
>NZ_JZWY01000323.1:0-490 GCF_000966955.1 Streptomyces sp. NRRL S-495 | reverse complement strand
GTCTGATCCCGCAGAACACCGCGGAGTCCGAGGGTGCCGAGGTCCTGAACGCGCTGTTCGCCGGCCTGGTCGAGTACGACAACAAGACCAACGAGCCGAAGCTGCGCGTCGCCGAGTCGATCGAGTCCCCCGACAGCAAGATCTGGACGATCAAGCTGAAGGACGGCTACACCTTCCACAACGGCGAGAAGGTCACCGCCCAGTCCTTCGTGGACGCCTGGAACTGGGGTGCCAACCAGGACAACGCGGCCGAGGGCCTGCCGTTCTTCGCCAAGATCGACGGCTCCGAGGACCTGGCTCCGGGCAAGGACAAGAAGCCGACCACCGACAAGCTCAAGGGCCTGACGGTTGTCGACGACAAGACCTTCACCGTCGCGCTGAGCGCCCCGTTCTCCCAGTTCAAGACCATGCTGGGCTACAACGCGTTCTACCCGCTGCCGAAGGCCTTCTTCCAGGACAAGAAGACCTTCGAAGAGGCCCCCATCGGCAA
>NZ_JZWY01000322.1:0-3556 GCF_000966955.1 Streptomyces sp. NRRL S-495 | reverse complement strand
CCGCTGCCGAAGGCCTTCTTCCAGGACAAGAAGACCTTCGAAGAGGCCCCCATCGGCAACGGCCCGTTCCAGATGGACGGCAAGTGGGAGCACAACCAGCAGATCAAGGTCAAGCGCTACGACAACTTCCCGGCCGCTGACGGCAAGGCGAAGCTGCAGGGCGTCACCTTCAAGATCTACGACAAGCTGGAGACGGCGTACAACGACCTGCGCGCCGACAACATCCAGGCGACCGACAAGCTCCCGATCTCGGCCATGGGCACGGTCAAGGGCGAGTTCGGCGACCGCTACATCTACAAGCCGGAGTCCGGCGTCGGCTACATCGGCTTCCCGATCGCCACCAACCCGGCCACCTACGGCAAGCCGGAGATCCGCAAGGCGATCTCGATGGCGATCGACCGCGAGGCGATCACCAAGACGATCTTCTCGGGCACCCGCGTCCCGGCCGACGACTTCGTCAACCCGCTGATCCCGGGCTACCGCAAGGGCGCCATGGGCGACGCGGCGAAGTACGACCCGACCAAGGCCAAGGCGCTGTGGGACACCGCCGGTGGCGTCCCGAACAACACCATCGAGCTGGGTTACAACGCCGATGGTGGCCACAAGGAGTGGATCGAGGCCGTCGCCAACCAGCTGAAGAAGAACCTGGGCGTCGAGGTCACCACCAAGCCGTTCGAGAAGTTCGGCAAGATCCTGGACGCGCTGGGCGAGAAGCAGTACTCCGGTGCCTTCCGCATGGCGTGGTCGATGGACTACCCGTCGATCGAGAACTACGAGCGTCCGATCTTCTCGAAGGTCGCGATCGAGAACGGCTCGAACTACGGCGGCTACGTCAACGAGAAGTTCGAGTCGCTGCTGGACCAGGCCGACCAGGCGAAGAGCCCGGAGGAGGGTCTGAAGCTGTACCAGCAGGCCGATGACGTCCTCATCGAGGACCTGCCGTACATCCCGGTCTACACCTACATGTCGTCCGCGGCGTACAGCAAGAAGATCAAGAACTTCGACACCGACGCCCAGGGTCGCATGAACCTGGACGAGGTCGAGCTCGCCGGCTGATCCGGTTAATCAGACGATCGGGGGCGGGCGGACCGGACTACAGTCCGGGTCCTCCCGCCTCCCTTCCTTGTCCGAAAGTGTGGAGGTCTGATGGGCCGCTATGTGATCCGCCGACTGATACAGGCGATCCCTGTTCTGATCGGTGCGACGTTCCTGATCTACTGGCTGTGCTTCAGCCTGCCCGGTGACCCGGTGCAGGCGCTGGCCGGCGAGAAGAAGGCCGACCCGATCGTGGCGGAGATGATCCGCCAGAAGTACCACCTGAACGACCCGTTCCTGCTCCAGTACTGGAACTACATCACGGGCGTCTTCCAGGGGAACCTGGGTGAGAGCCTGACGGGTCGCCAGGTCAGCGAGATGATCAGCGAGGCGTTCCCGTTCACCGTCAACCTCGCCCTCGTGGCTTTTGTCATCGAGGCGATCATCGGTGTGCTGGCGGGCGTCATGGCGGCCCTGCGCAAGGGCAAGTTCCTGGACCAGCTGGTCCTCATCAGCACGCTGTTCGTGATCTCGATCCCGGTCTTCGTCACCGGCTTCGTGCTCCAGCTCGTCCTCGGCGTCAAGCTGAAGAACGACTACGGCATCGAGATCTTCTCCGTCTCGTTCAATGAGGAGGACGGGCTGCGCGGCTATCTGCTGCCGGCCTTCGTCCTGGCCTCGACCTCGCTCGCGTACGTGGCCCGACTGACCCGCACCAGCCTGATGGAGACCATGCGCGCGGACTACGTCCGCACCGCGGTGGCCAAGGGCCTGAAGAAGCGCCGGGTCATCGGTCGGCACGCCCTGCGCAACGCCCTGATCCCGATCGTCACCTTCCTCGGTGCCGACCTCGGCGGTCTGATGGGCGGCGCGGTCATCACCGAGAAGATCTTCAACATTCACGGCATCGGCGGTCTGCTCGCCCAGGCCGTGTACCAGAAGCAGGGCACCATCATCGTCGGCGTCGTCACGCTGCTGGTGATGATCTACCTGGTCACCACCCTGCTCGTGGACATGCTGTACGCCGTGCTCGACCCGAGGATCCGCTATGAGTGAGACGATCACCAAGGGCGCCGAGGCCCCTTCCGGGGACAACACCCCCAAGTCCTCGCCGGAGAAGAAGCAGAAGCCGGAGCGTGTCGCCAGCCTCTGGTCGGACGCTCTGCGCGACCTGCGCCGCAACCCGATCTTCATCATCGGCGCCGCGCTGGTGTCCTTCCTGATCCTGCTGGCCATCGTGCCGGGCTGGTTCACGGACGGGAGCCCGTTCGACAACGACGCCTGCGACCTGGCCAACTCGCTGAAGCGCCCGAGCGCCGAGCACTGGTTCGGCTTCGACGTCCAGGGCTGCGACAACTACACCCGCACGGTGTGGGGTGCCCGTAACTCGATCATCGTCGGCGTGCTGACCACCTCGATGGTCACGGTGATCGGTGCCCTGCTCGGCCTGCTGGCCGGCTGGAAGGGCGGGATCGTCGACTCGATCCTGTCCCGCTTCACCGAGATCTTCTTCTCGATCCCGCTGCTGCTCGGCGGCATGCTGATCATGTCGATGCTCGGCAAGGGCAACGCCTGGACCGTCTCGGTCGTCATGACCGTGCTCGGCTGGCCGCAGATCTTCCGCATCATGCGCGCCTCGGTGCTGGCCAACAAGAACAACGACTACGTGATGGCCGCCCGCGCCCTCGGCGCCGGCTCCGGCCGGATCACCTTCCGGCACATCGTGCCGAACGCCATCGCGCCGGTGATCGTCGTGTCGGCGATCTCGCTGGGTGTCTACATCGGCGCCGAGGCCGCCCTGTCCTACCTGGGCATCGGCGTCCAGTCGCCGGAGATCTCCTGGGGCCTGATGATCAGCAGCGCCTCCGACCGCTTCCTCGACGCGCCGCACGTCCTGCTCTTCCCGTCGGCCGTACTGAGCATCACCGTACTGGCCTTCATCATGCTCGGCGACGCGGTCCGCGACGCCCTCGACCCGAAGCTCCGCTGAGAGAAGAGGTGACGACCCGATGACCACCGTGATCGAGAAGAACCAGAAGAACGGCCGCCTGGAGGTTGGCACCCCGCTGCTGGAGGTCAAGAACCTCCACGTGGAGTTCCACACTCGGGACGGCGTCGCCAAGGCCGTGAACGGAGTCAACTACTCCGTGGCCGCCGGTGAGACGCTGGCGGTGCTCGGCGAGTCGGGCTCCGGCAAGTCGGTGACCGCCCAGACCATCATGGGCATCCTCGACATGCCGCCGGGCAAGATCAGCCAGGGCCAGATCCTCTTCCGCGGGCAGGACATGCTCGCGATGAAGGAGGAGGACCGTCGGCAGATCCGCGGCCAGAAGATCGCGATGATCTTCCAGGACGCGCTGTCCTCGCTGAACCCGGTGATGACCGTCGGCGCCCAGCTCGGCGAGATGTTCCGGGTGCACCGCGGCGCCTCCAAGAAGGAGGCCCGGGAGAAGGCCATCGAGCTGATGGAGCGGGTGCGCATCCCCGCCGCCAGGCAGCGCGTGGGCGACTACCCGCACCA
>NZ_JZWY01000321.1:0-483 GCF_000966955.1 Streptomyces sp. NRRL S-495 | reverse complement strand
CCGGATCGTCGAGACCGCCCCGGTGCACGAGCTGTACGCCAACCCGGCGCACCCGTACACCAAGGGCCTGCTCCGCTCGATCCCGCGCCTGGACCAGAAGGGCCAGGAGCTGTACGCGATCAAGGGCCTGCCCCCGAACCTGCTCAAGGTTCCGGCCGGCTGCGCGTTCAACCCCCGCTGTGACGTCGCCACCGACCTGTGCCGCACGGAGATCCCCGAGCTGCACCAGGTGACCGACAAGGACGGCAAGGAGCTCACCGGCCGCCGCAGCGCGTGCCACCTCTGGAAGGAGACCCTCCATGGCTGAGCCCATCCTGGAGGTCAAGGACCTGGTCAAGCACTACCCGCTGACCCAGGGCATCCTGTTCAAGAAGCAGGTCGGCGCCGTCAAGGCCGTCGACGGCGTCTCCTTCGAGCTGGCGAAGGGCGAGACGCTCGGTATCGTCGGCGAGTCCGGCTGTGGCAAGTCCACGCTGGCCAAGG
>NZ_JZWY01000320.1:0-27426 GCF_000966955.1 Streptomyces sp. NRRL S-495 | reverse complement strand
GTCGGAATCGCATTTCCATTCCATGGCCATGGCATAACGTGTCCATGGCAGGGTCGGCCTTTCGCCGCTCCCGAACCGGGTGGATCCCCCCGAAATACCCGTACTCGAACGGAACTGCGCGCTCCACGACTAGCCCGGATTCATCCCGAGGGTCGATATCCCGACTTCCGGACGCGCGATAGGTTCTGCGCAACGACGCGGTTGTGGGGGGACACCGGGCGTCCGCAGAGTGACCACCGCAGCACCGTCCGCACGTGCGTCGCCGAAACGGGGGAACACTCCTGTCGCGCGCACCGTCGACCCGGTGCACCGGTGCGCCGCCGGCCTGAACGTCCCCGCCATGATCTCTCGGCATCAACCGAGGAGAACAATCATGGACAAACAAGCACCAGTCAGACCCGACCAGGTTTCGGGTGACATCGATCAGCGCGAACTCAGAGCGATATTCGGCCGGTTCGCCACCGGAGTCGCCGTGGTCACCACGAACGTCGGCGGCGAACTGTACGGAATGACCGTGAACTCGTTCACATCGCTTTCGCTGGACCCGCCGCTCGTGCTCTTCTGCGTGCACAGCAGATCCTCCTTCCTCGCCGCACTGGACGTCGGATCGGCGTTCACGGTGAACATCCTGTCCGAACAACAGGCGGACATCTCGACGCTCTTCGCCTCCGGGAGCGACCGCTTCCTCAAGGTGAACTCGCTGCCGGGGCTGGGCCGCAGTCCCGTGCTCACCGCCGCGCTGGCCTATCTGACCTGCGAGGTCGTGCGCGAGGTGGAGGCCGGCGACCACGCGATCGTCATCGGCCGGGTCGCGGACATCGGCCTGCTGCACCGCGACGGCGCACCACTGGTCTTCTTCGGCGGCGCCATGAGGAAGCTCCGCTCGCACCGCTGACATCGAAACGGGGGACGACTCACGGCATGAAATTCAGACTGCTCGGACAGTTACAGGTCTACGGCGACGGGCGTATTCTTACGCCGCAGGCCCACAAATTGCGGGTGTTACTCGCAGCACTCCTGGTGCATCACAACAAGGTCCTCCCGGTCGATTCACTGATCGACGAACTCTGGCCGCAGGGACCGCCGCGGACCGCATTGCAGGCCCTCCGCGTGTACATCTCACAATTGCGCAAGACCTTGCACGGCGGCAGCACCCGCCATCGCGTTTCTCTGGTCAGCGAAGCGCCCGGCTACTACCTTCTGGTGGACCGGGAGTCGATCGACGTGGTCCAGTTCGACCGCCATTGGGCACTCGCCCGGGCGGCCCACGAACTGGATGACCCGGAAGTGGCGCTCCAGCACTACCGGGCGGCCACCGGCCTGTGGAACAGCGCGCCGCTGGTGGACCTCCGGGAGGGTCTGCTGCTCCAGAGCGCGGCCTCGCGCCTGGAGGAATCCTGGCTGGCCGTCCAGGAGAGCCGGATCTCCCTGGAGCTCCGACTCGGCCGGATCCGCGGCGAACTCATCGCGGAGCTGCGCGAGTTGGTCACCCGCTACCCGTTCAACGAGCGCCTCCAGGCCATGCTGATGATCGCCCTGTTCCTCTCCGGGCGCAGCGGGGACGCGCTCCAGGTGTACCGAGGCACCCGCAAGTGCCTGATCGAGGAGCTCGGCATCGAGCCGGGTGACGACCTCCGCCTGGTCCACCAGCTGGTGCTGGACTCCGACCGGACGGCTCTCGAAGGAATCGGACTGTGGACCGCGTGATCCACGAGCGAAGGAGATCGTGATGGGCACGACGGAGAACCCCGGCGCGGACCGGGTGGCACTGGACGACGCGTTCGACGTGATGCTGGTCGGCTGGTCGTTCGTCCGCAGCAAGCTGATGATGACCGCGCTGGACCTCGGCCTGTTCGAGGCGCTCGGCAAACGGCCCGGCACGGTCGAGGAGTTGGCCGAGCGGCTCGGGCTGCACCCGCGGGCCGCGGCGGACTTCCTGGACGCGCTCACCGCGCTGGGCCTGCTGGAGCGCACCGACGGCGTGTACCGCAACGGGCCGGCGGCCGGGCGCAACCTGGTGCCCGGAGCGCCGGGCTACGTCGGCGGGTTCCTGACCATGACCTCGGCCTTCATGGGGACCGGGTGGGACAGCCTGTCGGACCTGCTGCGGACCGGACTGGCACACCGGCAGGAGGGTGCCGAGGTGCCGTTCGCCCAGATCTACCGGGACAAGGAGCGGCTGCGCCAGTTCCTGTCGGCGATGGACAGCCTCAACGGGGCGATCGGACCGGAGCTGGCCCGACGCTTCGACTGGGGGCGACACAAGTCCTTCGTGGACGTCGGCGGCGCCCGGGGCAACCTCGCGGCGCGACTACTGACGGAGCACCCGCACCTGTCCGGGGGCGTCTTCGACCGCCAGGTGATGAAGCCCTTCCTGGACGAGCTGGCCGACGAGCACGGGGTGGCGGACCGGATCGCCTTCCACGGCGGCGACTTCTACGTCGACCGGCTGCCCACCGCCGAGGTGGTGGTGTTCGGCAACGTGCTGCACGACTGCCCGGTGGACGTGCGGCGCGGCCTGATCGCCCAGGCCGCCGCCGGGGTCGGCCCGGGCGGTGCGGTGATCGTCTACGACCCGATGATCGACGACGCCCGCAGCGAGATCGACACCCTGCTGCTCAGCCTGACCATGATGCTGCAGTCCCCCGCGGGCAACGAGTACACGCCGTCCGAATGCGCCGGGTGGATGCGGGAGGCGGGTCTGGAGGTCGAGTCCGTCTTCGACCTGCCCGCCCATGCCACCGCCGTGGTGGGCCGCCGCCCGGCCTGATCGGACGTCCGCACGACGGCCGGGCGCGCCGCTCCCCCGCGCCCGGCCCCACCACGGCCACCGACCGACCGACCACCGACCGACCGACCGGCAGACCGGCAGACCGGCAGACCGGCCACCGCCCGGTCAGTACCGGAACGACACGGCCACCCCCGTCCCGAACGGGTTTGACAGGGGGCCTTCCCCGCCCAGATACTTCGTGAGGTAGCTAATGATTCCCACGGAAACGCGCCTCGCGGCCACCGAAGGGAGAACCCGCCCATGGCGAAGAACTACGTCGACCTGACCGTCATGCTGGTCAGTCACGAGGCCTTCCGACGCGACATCCGCCGACTGGAGGGCGCCGCCGCCCGCAAGGACCTCGACGACCCGGCCGCCCGCAAGCGCGTCCGGACCGGTTGGAACATCCTCAAGACCCAGCTGGCCGTCCACCACGAGGGCGAGGACCGCGACCTCTGGCCGCGGATGGCCAAGGGCCTGTCCGGCAGCCCCGAGCAGCTGTCGACCCTGCGCGAGCTGGAGCAGGAGCACACCCTGATCGACCCCCTGCTCGACGAGGTCGAGCGGGCCATGGCCGACCACGCCACCCGGCCCGAGCAGCTCGGCGAGGCCGTCGCCGCGCTCGGCTCGGCGCTCGACGCGCACCTGCTCCACGAGGAGCGGGACGGCCTGCCCTACGTCCAGGAGGCCCTGACCGAGAAGGAGTGGAAGGCCTTCGTGCTCGACCAGCGCAACAGCCTCGGCTTCAAGGGGGCGGCCGAGTTCTTCCCCTGGGTGCTCGACGAGGCGACCCCGGAGACCGTCGCGAAGATCTCCTCGATCATGCCGGCACCCCTGCGACTGGTCATGAACTCGGTCTGGAAGCCGATGTACAAGGCCCAGGACACCTGGACCAACTCCGGCCACTGACGGCGGTCCCGCCGCCCGTACGCCCCTTCGCGCGTCCGCCCCGCCTGCTTTGATCCCGGCTTAACCCCGCTGTGGAAATGTTCGAACGACCACAGCACCCGGCCCCGGCACGGGGCGGACGCGCGGCTCCCGACAGTCGTCGGCCCGCCGCCCGCCCGCCCCCGCCGGCGACCGGACCGCCGCCCGGCGGGCGGCCGAAGCACGGGAGGGACCATGGGACACGGGATCACCGCGGACGCCGGCGGCTTCAAGCTGGGCCTGTTCGCCGCCAACGCCTCCTCCGGGCTCGCGATCACCACGATCGACGAGCGCTGGTCGGGCAGTTGGGAGGACAACCTGGCGCTGGCCCGGCTCGCGGACCGGGCCGGGATCGACTTCCTGCTCCCGGTCGGCCGCTGGATCGGCTGGCCCGGGACGACCTTCCACGACAGCGTCCTGGAGACCATCACCTGGGCGGGCGGGCTGCTCGCCGCCACCGAACGGATCTCCGTCTTCGCGACCGTGCACAGCGCCCTGCTGCACCCGGTGGTGGCGGCCAAGCAGCTCGCCACCCTCGACCGGATCGGCGGCGGCCGGGCCGGACTGAACATCGTGGCCGGCTGGTACGAGGCCGAGTACGCGGCCTTCGGGCTGGACCTGCCCGGCAGCCCGGCCCAGCGCTACGCGCACGCCCAGGAGTGGTGGGACATCGTCCGGACCCTCTGGAGCAGCGAACAACCCTTCGACCACGACGGCGAGTTCTTCCCCGGGCTGCGCGGGCTGCACGGCAGCCCGCGCCCGGCCGCCGGCCCGCTTCCGGTGATCAACGCCGCCGTCTCGCCCGCCGGGCGTGAATTCGCCGCCCGGAACGCCGACTTCCTGCTCACCGCCACCTTCGACCCGGACCGCGGCTCCGGCCTGGTCACCGAGGCCCGGCGGGCCTCGACGGCCCACCGCGGCCGTCCGGTCGGCGTGCTGTCGAACGCGTTCGTGGTCTGCCGGCCCACCCGCCGCGAGGCCGAGGAGTTCCTCGCGTACTACGCCGACACCCATGCCGACTGGGCCGGGGTGGACACCGTGATGGCCGGGCAGGGCATCAATCCGCAGTCGTTCGGCCCGGAGCAGATCGCCGCCTTCCGGCCCCGCTTCGCCGCCGGCCACGGCGGCCACCCGCTGGTGGGCACGCCCGACGAGATCGTCGCGACGATCGCCCGGTTCGCCGGGGCCGGCGTCACCGGGCTCGCGCTCTCCTTCGTCGACTACCTCGGCGAGCTGGAGTACTTCGCCGCCGAGGTGCTCCCCCGGCTGGAGAAGGCCGGACTGCGCGGCCGCGGTGCATCGATCGGATCTGCGCCCAACTGATCGCGCCTTGACGGCCCTTCGCCTACACTCGCCCGGAACTGAACACGTACTCCGACGGGGTCCGGCCGGCTCCTGCCCGCCGCCCCCCGACGGCTTCCGCCGCGAGGCTCCGCGTTCCCGAACCGAAAGGGGTCTGACCGGATGGTGGCGGTGGCGGTCGTGGGGGCGGACGCGCACAAACGCGACGCACTGGCAGAACGGGTCTCGGCCGTCGACGGGCTGACCCTGATCTCCCAGGACGAACTGGACTTCGAACACGCGGAGTTGGTGGTCGTGGCGGCGGATCAACCCGGCATCGGGCTGATCCGCCGCATCGTGTCGGGCAGCGCCGGCGCCCCGCCGCCGCTCCTGCTGGTGGTGGACGAGCCCTTCGAGGAGCTGACCGGGGCGATCTGGCTCGGCGTCACCGGGATCGTCCTGAGCTCGGCGCCCGATCGTGAACTCGCCGACTGCGCGGCCCTGGTGGCCGGCGGCTGCACCGTGTTCCCGGCGGGGCTCTTCGAGGGCGACCGGTTGCCGGGCGCCGGACTGGCGGTGCACTGGGTGACCGGCCACGGTTCGCAGGCCGCGCTGGACGGTCTGAGCCGACGCGAGCTGGAGGTGCTCGCCCTGGTCGGCGGGGGTCTGAGCAACTCCGAGATCGCCGCCGCGCTGTGGCTGAGCGCCAACACGGTCCGCACCCACATCCGGCGACTGATGCAGAAGCTCGGGCTGCGCAACCGCCTCTGCGTGATCATCTTCGCGCACGAGGCCGGGCTGGTCACCCGCGCCGACGCCGAGGCGGCGGCGGACACCGGGCTCGCGCCCGCGTGCCCCACCGCCGCCGTCCGACCCTAGTGCTCCGACCACTCAGGAGGCGGACGGCCCGATCTCCCCCGCGAAGACGATGACCTGGTCGATGAGGTTCCGCCGCAGATGGACGACGTCCGTTCCCGACAGGCGGGGGCCGCCATCCGGCGTCGTGAAGATCCACTGGTACCGGGCCCACTCGTCCGGCATGTCCACCGCCGAACAGCGCACCATCGTGCCGGTCCCCGCCGGGTGGCGCCGGATGTCCAGCACGAACCGCTCGACCGCCTCGATCCCCTCGGTGCGGCCCAACGGTCCCCAGAAGACCACGTCCGAGGTCAGGGCCTGGGAGAGCAGCGCAGTCACATAGCTGTCGTCCGAGGCGTTGAACGCCGAGATGAACGTGTCGATCGCGGACTGCGCGGTCTCTTCCTGCATGCACCATTCATACCAGTTGCCTCGCGGACCGCGCTCGTCCGTGAGCCGTCTCCCGGCCACGGTGAACCATCCCGGTCACAGCACCAGAACCTCCGACGGACGGCCGGGGGCCGCCCGCGCAGGCCCCGGCCGTCCGCCCCTCGGTCGCCCGTCCGTCTGTCCGACAGACAGGCAGGCAGGCAGACCGTCACACCCGGTACATCCGCCGGACCATCGCCCGCAGCAGCCGGCGCGGCATCACACTCAGCAGGTACGGCTGGGGCTTGTACCCCGCGCCCGGCGTGACGAAGGGCCGACCCTTCGCCACCGCGTCCAGCGCGTCCGCCGCGATCCGTTGCGGTACCAGCCAGCCCAGTTTCGGAAGCCCCGCCGGGTCCACCCCGGCCGCCTCGTGGAACTCGGTGCGCACCAGCCCGGTCCGCACGGTGGTCACGTGCACCCCGCTCGCCGCGGTCTCCAGGAAGAGGCTCTCGCCGAACGCCCCCAGGAACGCCTTGCTCGCCCCGTACACGGCCGAGCGGGGCATCGGCAGCACCGAGACGATCGACGAGACGTTCACTATCCCGCCCCGTCCGAGCCGCCCCATCGGGCCCAGCACCGCATGGCTCAGCAGCACGGGGGCGACCAGGTTGACCCGGATCTGGTGTGCCTCGCGCTCGACCGGAAGGTCCGCGAACAGGCCGGCCGAGCCGTATCCGGCGCAGTTGACCAGGAGGTCCACCGGCCGCTCCGGGTCGCCGGCCCGGCGCACCACCGCGGCCAGGTCCTCCTCCCGGCCGAGGTCCGCGGCCAGCACCTCGGTGCCGACGCCGTACCGCTCGCCGAGCCGTGCCGCCAGTTCCTTCAGCCGCTCCTCGCGGCGCGCCACCAGGACGACGGCGGCGCCGCGGCGGGCCAGTTCCTCCGCGAAGGCCGCGCCGATGCCGCTGGACGCACCGGTGACCAGCGCCCGCTGGTAGGGGTAGGGCATGTCGGTGTCTCCGTCCGTTCCGTGGGGCCGGCGCGCCGCGGCGGGGGCGGCGCGGCGCGCCGGCCGGATCATGGGGTCTTCTCCAGGACGGCGGCCGGGGCGCGACCCGACGGGTCCGCACCACGCGCGCCGTCCACGCCGTCCACGCCGTCCACGGCGTCCGCCGTGTCGTCCCGGGCGTAGGCCCGCCGCGGCACCAGTGGCCCCGCCATCGCGGTGGTGACCAGCGCCATCAGCACCATCATGGTGAACATCCGGGTGTCCAGGACGCCCATCCGCACGCCCGCGTTGAGGATGATCAGCTCGGTCAGCCCGCGGGTGTTCATCAGCACGCCGAGCACCGAGGAGTCCCGCCAGGAGAGGCCGGACAGTCGGGCCGGACCGAGCGTCCCGCCGAACTTGCCGAGGCAGGCGACCGCGATCACCGCGGCCAGCTCCAGCAGACCCGCCGAGCCGAGCCCGGTGACGTCCACCGACAGACCGGTGGCGATGAAGAAGATCGGCAGCAGCAGGGTCGTGCAGTGCTCCAGCGGCACGCCCACGGCGGCCTTGAGCGAGCGCAGCGTGCCGCGCGGCATCACCAGGCCGAAGGTGAACGCGCCGAAGATGGCGTCGAGTCCGATCCGGTGCGTGGTCCAACCGGCTGCGAAGACACCGGCGGCGACCACCGGCAGCAGCCGGGCCGACACCACGCCGTCCTTGGTCATCCGGGTCACCAGCCGGGCCAGCAGCGGGCGGACCGCGCCGACCAGGACGGCGCCGTACAGCGCGGACCCGACCAGGATGGTGGTCAGGTGCCCGGAGCCGCCACCGGCCGCGACCAGCGAGACCACCGCGAGCATGCACCAGGCGAGCGCGTCCCCGACCGCCGCGCTGGCCAGTGCGAGGATGCCCACCGGGGTCATCTGGAGCCGGTGGTCCTGGATGATCCGGGCCAGTACCGGGAAGGCGGTGATCGCCATCGCGGTACCGATGAAGAGCACGAACGCCGGGCGGGCCACCTCGTGGCCGGCGACCGTGCGGTGGCCGTCCCAGAGCCACCACGCGAGCGCCGCACCGAGGCCGAAGGGCAGCACCATGGCGGACAGCGAGATACCGAGGACCGCCTTGCGGCGGGCCCGGATCTGCCCGAGGTCGGCCTCCCAGCCGATCAGGAACATGAAGAACAGGATGCCCACCTGGGCGATGGCCGACAGATTGGTGCGCACCGCCGGGGGGAAGAGGGTGGCGGGCAGGTCTCCGGGGAGGAGGCCGAGCAGGCTGGGGCCGAGCACGATGCCGGCGAGGATCTCGGCGATCACCGGCGGCTGGCGCAACCGGCGCAGCACCGGGATCAGCACCGCGCCGGCGACCAGCACCAGCGCGGCGCCCGCGACCGTCTCCGCGAGGACCGTCGCAGAGTCCTGGGCCATCGCGTCACCCCGGCCCGAGCAGGCCGGCGGCCCCACCGGGCCCGCCAGGCGCACCACCGGGCGCACCACCAGGCCCACCGGGCGCACCGCCCGGCGCTCCCCCGGGCCGGCCGCCGCCGGGCGGACCCCCCCGGGGTCGGAAGCCCACGATCCGGTGCCGGGAGGCCAGCGCCTGCATCCGGTCCCAGTCCGGCGGCCGCTGTTCCTCCAGTAGCTGCCCCAGTTCCTCGAACCACTCCTCGACGCCGCCCGGCGTGGCGACGCAGAGCATCCGGCTCGGCCGGTCCCAGGTGTTGACGAAGGCGTGGCCGATGCCGCGCGGCCCGTACACCAGGGAGCCGGGACCGGCCTTGTGCAGCTCGCCGTCGAGCCGGATCTCGTACTCGCCCTCGACCACGTAGAACGCCTCGTCGACGTCCTCGTGGATGTGCAGCGGCGGACCGCCGCCGGGCGGGGTGGTCACCTCGAAGAAGGAGTAGAGCCCGCCGGTGTCCTCTCCCCGCAGCAGCCAGCGTCCCGTCTCACCGCCCCAGGTAATGGGTTTGACGCCGCCGAGTTCGACGACGCGTCCTCGTGTCGCGGTCATGTCCTCCGCCTTTCGGTTCGGGTGGACCAAGCGTCGACGGCTGCGGTAAAGCCGCTGGTAAAGCCGGGACAAACGGGGCCGCCGACGGCCGGACGGCGCTTTGCGGACGACTAATCGGAGCTTTTCCGCGGCCGCGCAGACTTCGGGGGACGGCCCGGTCGGCCCGGTCGGCCACCTTCCGCTCCGCGCCCGCCCGCCCCACTGCGCTCCGCCCGCTTTCCCGCCCCTCCATCGAGGAGTCGAACCTTCATGACCGAGAAGACCACCGGCCTGGACGCCGCGACCCTCCGGGTGGCGGCCGACGAGGCCCCCGTCAACCGCCGGCGCGGCGGCCTGCTGCGGACCCTGCTCGGCCCGGCCAACACCGGTGCCACCAGCGGGTTCACCGGCCTGGCCACGCTCGCCCCGGGCGAGTTCGTCAATGAGCACTACCACCCGTACTCCGAGGAGTTCGTCTACCTGATCACCGGCCGGATCACCGTCGCGCTCAACGGCGAACCGCTCGAACTCGCCGCCCGGGAGGGCCTCCTGATCCCGGCCGGGGTCCGCCACCGGCTGACCAACACCGGCGACGGGACCGCCGAACTCGTCTACCACCTGGGCCCGTTGGCGCCCCGCCCGGACCTCGGGCACGTGGACACCGAACCCCAGCCGTTCCCCGACGCCCCGAACGGGGAGACCCGATGAGCGAGTGGGGCGCGGTCGTCACCGGGATCGGCGTGGTCGCCCCCGGCGGGATCGGCCGGCGGGCCTACTGGGACCTGCTCGCCTCCGGGCGCACCGCGACCAGGGGCATCAGCCTCTTCGACGCCACCGGCTTCCGGTCCCGGATCGCGGCCGAGGTCGACTTCGACGCCGCCGCCTGCGGGCTGACCGCCGAGGAGGTCGAACGGATGGACCGCAGCGCCCAGTTCGCCGTGGTCGCCGCCCGCGAGGCACTGGCCGACGCCGGCCTGGAGCCGGGCCGCACGGCCCCCGAGCGGGTGGGCGTCTCGATCGGCAGCGCGGTCGGCTGCACCACCCGGCTGGAGGACGAGTACGTCGTGGTGAGCGAGCACGGCGCCCGCTGGGAGGTGGACCCGGCGCTGGCCGGCCGGCACCTCTACCGGGCACTGGTCCCCAGCACCCTGGCGGTGGAGGTGGCCTGGGCGGCCGGCGCCGAGGCGCCCGCGACGGTGGTCTCCACCGGCTGCACCTCGGGGCTGGACGCGGTGGCGCACGGCGTCCAGCTGATCTCCGAGGGCGCGGCCGACGTGGTGGTCGCCGGCGCCACCGACGCGCCGATCTCCCCCATCTCGGTGGCCTGCTTCGACGCGATCGGCGCCACCTCGCGCAACAACGGGGACGCCGCACACGCCTCCCGCCCGTTCGACCGCGACCGCGACGGCTTCGTGCTCGGCGAGGGCGCCGCCGTCCTGGTCCTGGAGAGCCGCGAGCACGCCGCCCGGCGCCGCGCGCACCGGTACGCCGAGATCGTCGGCTTCGCCCAGCGCAGCAATGCCTTCCACATGACCGGACTCAAGCCGGACGGGCTCGACATGGCCGAGGCCATCCGGCTGGCGCTCGGCCGCGCCGGGGTCGCCCCCGGGGCCGTCGACTACATCAACGCGCACGGTTCCGGCACCAAGCAGAACGACCGGCACGAGACCGCCGCCTTCAAGGACGCCCTGGGCCGGGCCGCGTACGGGGTACCGGTCAGCTCGATCAAGTCGATGATCGGCCACTCGCTGGGGGCGATCGGCGCCCTGGAGGTGGCAGCCTGCGCCCTGGCGATCGAGCACGACGTCGTGCCGCCGACCGCCAACCTGCGGAGCGTGGATCCGGCGCTCGACCTGGACTACGTGCCGGTCACCGCCCGTGAGCACCGCACCGACGTGGTGCTGAGCGTCGGCAGCGGCTTCGGCGGCTTCCAGTCGGCGATGCTGCTGACCAGGCCGGACTTCCTGCCCCACCGGCGGTTCGGACGGGCGGCATGAGCGCGCCCGTCGGCACGACCGGGCCGGGCGCGACGGCGGACGGCGGGCGCGCCGTCTTCACCGGGCTCTCCGTGATCGCCCCCAACGGCGCCACCACCAAGCAGTTCTGGGACGCGACCCTGAACGGCGTGAGCGGGATCCGCGAGGTCTCCGCCTTCGACGCGGCCGGCTACCCGGTCCGGCTGGCCGGCGAGGTCCGCGACCTCGTGGTGCCGGAGCTGGTGGAGGGCCGGCTGCTGGTGCAGACCGACCGGTGGACCCAGTTCGGCCTGGTCGCCACCGAGCGGGCGCTGGAGGACGCCGGCATCGACCCGGGCGAACTCGACCCGTACGACCTGTCGGTGGTCACCGCGGCCTCCTCGGGCGGCAACGAGTTCGGGCAGCGGGAGATCCAGAAGCTGTGGGCGGACGGCCCCCGCTTCGTCGGCCCCTACCAGTCGATCGCCTGGTTCTACGCGGCGACCACCGGTCAGATCTCCATCCGGCACGGGATGAAGGGCGCCTGCGGGGTCCTGATCGGGGAGCAGGCCGGCGGCCTCGACGCCCTCGCCCAGTCCCGGCGTTCGCTGCGCTCCGACGCCCGGGCGGCGGTCTGCGGCGGCACCGACGCGCCGCTCAGCCCGTACGCGCTGGCCTGCCACGCCACCGCCGGGCTGCTCACCACCCGCGACGCCCCGGACCGCGCCTACCTGCCGTTCTCCGCCGAGGCCGACGGCTATGCGGCCGGCGAGGGCGGGGCGATGTTCGTCCTGGAGGGCGAACGGTCCTGGCGCTCCCGCGGCGACGGTCCCGGCTACGGCGAACTCGCGGGCCACGCCGCCACCTTCGACCCGCGGCCGGCGCCGCTCGACGTGGCGATCGCCCTGCTGGCGCTGCGCGACCAACTGGTGCCCGGCACCCCGGGCGTGGGCGCGCTCGCACCCGGCTGCGAGGTCGACCTGGTGCGGGAGACGAGGTCGGCCCGACTGCGGACCGTGCTGGTCCTGGCCCGGGGCTTCGAGGGCTTCAACGCGGCCGCGGTGATCCGCGCCCTGTGAGGGCCGGGACCGGCCGCCGCACCACCCGAACCGAGAATCGGAGGAGTGTCCACCATGAGTACGACCGCGATCACCCTGGCCGAACTGGCCGATCTGATCGGCCGGGCCACCGGCGTGAAGACCGACACCGAGCAGTTGCTGGAACCGTCCGTCACCTTCGACGACCTCACGGTGGACTCCCTGGGCCGCCTCGGCGTGCTGTCCGAGCTGGAGCGCCGCTTCGGCCTCGATCCGGAGAGCGACGAACTGCCGTCGGACACGGTGTACGACCTGCTGCTCGGGTGCTACCGCCGGCTCGTCACCGCCGGCCGGCTGGAGTCCGGCGTCACCGAGCAGGCGGTCGTCATCGACGCCCCCTACCGGGAGGTCTGGGAGCAGACCAACGACGTGCCGGCCTGGCCGGAGCTGTTCAGCGAGTACGCGAGCGCCGAGATCCTGGAGCGCTCGGGCGACACGGTGACCTTCCGGCTCACCATGCACCCCGACGAGAACGGCGCGGTCTGGAGCTGGGTCTCGGCACGGACCGTCGACGCCGCGACCGGGACGGTGCGCGCCCGCCGGGTGGAGACCGGCCCGTTCGCGTTCATGACGCTCCTGTGGACGTACCGCGAGGTGCCCGGCGGCGTGGAGCTGCGCTGGCGGCAGGAGTTCGCGATGAAGCCCGACGCGCCGCTGGACACCCCGGCCATGACCGCCCGGATCAGCGCCAACTCCACCTTCCAGCTGGAGCTGATCCGCGGCCGGGTCGAGGAGCGGGCCCGCCGCCGCGCCGCCTGACCGGCGGACGGTACGACGACCGCGGTACGACGACCGCGCCGGCGGAGCCTCTCGGGCTCCGCCGGCGCGGTCGTGCGGGCGGGAGCGGGGTCGGCAGCGTGCGGCCGGCCCCGCTCGGGTCAGCCGCGCCCCCCGATCGCCTGCGGGAAGCGGAACAGCCGGTACGGGTCGTACCGGTGCTTCGCCGCCACCAGCCGCGGATAGTTCTCCGCGTAGTAGGAGGCCGCCCAGTCCCGCAGCTCCGGGTCGACGAAGTTCTGGTAGGTCTCGCCGTTGGAGTGCGGGTCGAGCACCGCGAACCCGGCGTCGGTCCAGCGCCGGGCCGCCCCGGTGGCGGCCTCGTCCGCGGGCCCGGCGGCGATCACACCCAGGAAGCTGGTGCTGAACAGCGCGTCCCGGTGGACGTACGCGGTGGCCGTGCGGGGCAGGTCGTTGGCGGCGCCGCCGAGCGCGCCGACCTGGATCAGGTGCTGCTGCCCGGGGACCCGTTCGCGGTCGAGCAGCGCGACCGCGTCCTCCCACATGCGGCGGGCCGGCGGAGCGGGGAAGAGCCGGCTGCGCTCGACCGCGTACGTGGGCCTCGGCAGCGCCGCGGCGGGCCCGGTCCCGGCCCGGTGGCACTGCTCCTGGGTGAGCGTCCCGCAGCCGTACAGGCCGTTCATGACCACGTGGTACGGGCCGCCGAACCCGCTGCGGGCGATCGGCGCGGCCCCGACCAGGTCGACCAGGCGGTCGGTCTGGGCGGTGAGTTCGGCCTCGGTGCCGACCGAACTCAGCAGCACCGAGACGGTGGGCGGCCGCCCCGGCGCGGCGTCGCCGAGGACGACCACGGCGGCCCCGCCGATCGTGCGCGGGGCGTCGACCAGCCAGTGCGCCCAGGCGTCCAGGACGGCCGCCGCCCGCTCCGGGCCCCAGGCCAGGGTGCCGACGGCGAGGGCGGTGAGCGCGGTCGGCGCCACGGTGTAGGAGGTGACGACGCCGAAGTTGCCGCCACCGCCGCCGCGGACCGCCCAGTACAGGTCCTCGTGCCGGTCGGCCGAGGCGGTGACGGTCCGCCCGTCGGCGAGCACTACCCGGGCGGCGGTGACGGTGTCGCTGGAGACGCCGACGTGGCGGGTGAGCAGGCCGATGCCGCCGCCCTGGAGGAAGCCGCCGAGGGCGACCGTGGGGCAGAAGCCGCCGGAGACCGCGAGGCCGTACGGGGCGAGGCCGTTGGTCACGTCGACCAGTTGGGCACCGGTCCCCAGGGTGACCGAACCGGCGCCGACGGCGATGCCGTTCAGCCGGGAGACGTCGACGACCAGGCCGGTCCCGGTGGAGTACCCGGCGGCGCTGTGCCCGCCGGAGCGGACGGCGATCGGGACGGCGCGGTCCTGGGCGTAGCGGAGGCAGAGGGCGACGTCGGCCTCGTCGGCGCAGTAGGCGACGGCGGCCGGCTCGACCGAGTCGAAGCGGGTCTGGCCGATCTGCTTGGCGGTGCCGTACGCCGGGTCCCCGGGCAGGACGAGGGTGCCGTGCAGCCGGCCGGAGAGCCCGGACCAGCGTCGCCGCCGGGTCTCGGCCGCGGTGGCGACGGCGGGCAGGGCGGGGGCGGCGGCCAGTGGCGGCCAGTGGCAGGGCCAGGGCGCCCGCCCCGAGGAGCGATCTGCGAGTGATCATGCCGGTCCTTCCGGTCAGGGTGGTGCCGGGTGCGGATCAGGGGAGATCGGGGGGAGGGCCGGCGCCGACGGGGGACGCGGCGAGGGCCGGGAACCCACGGTAGCGCAAGACAAGTAGAGAGCATGCTAATAAATTGGAAAACCCGCGCCCTCGGCGCCAAGGTGTTTTCCGTGCCCTGACGGACGCTTTACCACCCGCCGACAGGATGAGCCGGAACGGTCGTCCGACCAGGTCCCGAGGTGAGGAGAGCCCGTTGCAGTACACACTGATCGTCGCGCGCATGTCCCCCGGGGACGCCGGACGCGTCTCCGACATCTGGGCCGAGTCGGACGCCACCGAACTCCCCCACCTGATCGGGGTCCGGCACCGCCGGCTGTTCCGGTTCCACGACCTCTACTTCCAACTCATCGGCGCGGAGGACGGTTTGGCCGAGCGCGTCGAGTCCGCCCGCACCCACCCGCTCTTCCAGGACGTCAACGAGCGGCTCAAGCCGTTCATCGGCGCCTACGACCCGAGCACCTGGCGCGGCCCCCGGGACGCGATGGCCCAGGAGTTCTACACATGGAACGCCTGAGCCCGCCCCGCCCCGCCGCCGGCCCCGGACGGAGGCGGCCGTGATCCGCACCACCCTGTCCATGGTCGTCCGCCCCGGCCGGGAGCGGGAGTTCGAGCGGACCTGGCTGGCGGCCGCCGAGCACAGCTCCCGCCGGCCGGGGGCCCTCGGCCAGGCGCTGCTCCGCGACCCGCGCGAGCCGCGCCACTACACCGTCACCGCCGACTGGGCGACCCACGAGGACCTCGCGGCCTACCAGGCGAGCGACCACCGGGTGGCGCTCTCCACCGCGCTGGAGCAGCTGCGGGAGTCGGCCGCCCGGTCCGTCCTGGAGGTCGTCGCCCAGCTCCCGCCCGCCCAGCCGTCATCCGCCGAGCCGTCATCCACCCAGCCGCCACCCGCCCAGCCCCCGCCAGCGAAGGAGACGCCGCGATGACCGTTCGCGTCGTGATCACCGCGACCATCGACCCGGCCCACCACGAGGCCTTCGAACGGGCCTACCTGGAGGTCACCGCCAAGGTCCAGGGCACCCCCGGCCACCTGCGGGACGAACTGCTGCGCGACGCCGCCGTCCCGGACCGCTACTGCCTGCTCGCCGAGTGGGAGTCGGAGGCGCTGTTCCGCGCCTGGGCCGACGACCCCGCGCACATCGCCCAGTCCGCCGCCATGTACCCGTACTGGGCGGACACCTTCCAGCGCCGGATCTACGACGTGCGCGCCACGCTGGACTCGCTCGGTCCGGCGCCGGCCGCGTCCCCGTCCGCATGACGCCCGCAGCGGGCACACCGCGCACCCGGGGCGCTGCGGGCCTCCGCCCGGTGCGCAGCGCCGTCGTGATCGGCGCCGGTATCGGCGGCCTGACCACCGCCATCGGCCTGCGCCGGGCGGGCATCGACGTCACCGTGCACGAGCGCCGTACCGAACCCGGCCGGCTGCTGACCGGCGGCGGCTTCATGCTCTGGCACAACGCCTTCGTCGCGCTGCGCCGGCTCGGTCTGGACGACGCCGTCGCCAAGGTGTCCTCGGAGATCGAGTTCCACGAGTTCCGCTCCGACCGGGGCCGCACCCTGGCCCGCTGGGCGATCGCCCCGGAGTCCCGCCGGATCGGCGCGCCGGCCGTCGCCCTGCGCCGTTCCGACCTCAACGCCCTGCTGCTGGAACACGTCGGCGACGACGTCGAGCTGGGCGCGCAGTGCTCCGGCTTCACCCAGGACGACGAGGGCGTCACCGTACGGTTCGCCGACGGTTCCACCCGGCGTGCGGACATCCTGATCGGCGCCGACGGCATGCGCTCCGCGGTCCGCTCCACCCTGCGCCACGGCCACGACCTGCCGCCGCGCTACGCCGGCTACACCGCCTGGCAGGCGATCGCCCGGCTGCCCGGCGAGGACGTCGTCCCGAGCGGGACGTTCTTCAACCTGTGGGGCCGGGGCGGGCTGCGCTTCCTGTACTGCCGGCTCAACGAGGAGGAGGTCTACTGGGACGCGATCACCTCGGACGGCGCCAGCGCCGCCTTCGACATGTTCCGCAAGGACCGCCGGACGGTGATGCGCGAGTCCTACGCCGACTGGCCCGACCCGATTCCCGCCGTCCTCGCGGCGACCGCCGAGGAGGCGATCCTGCCCATCGACATCGCCGACCGCCCGCCCGAGCGGGAGTCCGCCTGGAGCCACGGCCGGGTCTGCCTGGTCGGGGACGCGGCGCACCCCATGACGCTGAACCTCAGCCAGGGCGCCGGCCAGGCCATCGAGGACGGTGTGGTGCTCGCCGAGCGGCTGGCCGCGGACGGTGACATCGCCACCGCCTTCGCCCGCTACGAGGCGCTGCGGCGCCGGCGGGTGGACGCCATGGTCCGCGGCGCCTACCGGATCGGCCTGCTCGGCACCCTGCGCGGGCCCGTCAGCTGCGGCGCCCGCGACCTGTTCATGCGGGCCTTCTTCGGCACCTTCGCCAGGAAGGGCACGTACCGGCTGATGATGGACTTCGAGTACTGAGGGGGCCGGGGTGTTCGTCCAACTGCTCGCCGCGGCCCTGCTGCTGATCAGCGGGACACTGGCCGGGGTGCTGGTCGCGGTCGAGGTCGCCGTGGTGCCGATGCTGGCCGGGCTGCCCGGCGACCGCTATGTCCAGGTCCACCGGCTGCTGGACCCGCGCTTCGATCCGCTGATGCCCACCCTGAACAAGATCGGCCTGGGGTGCGGGCTGCTGCTGGTCGTCCTGGCGCCCGGCGTCGGCGCGAAGGCGGTCCTCGGTCTGGCCGAGGCCGGACTGGTCGGGGTCGCGCTGGTCTCGGAGCTGACCAACGTCCGGATCAACCGCGCCATCGACGGCTGGGACCCGGGCCGGCTGCCGGAGGGCTGGGCGACCGTCCGGACCCGCTGGGCCCGGGCCAACCGGGGGCGCACCTGGATCTCGGTGGCCGGTTTCGCGGCAGCCGCCGGCGGCATGCTGCTGCTGAGCCGCTGACCCGCCGCACGCAATGAGCAGCGCACAGCCTTCAGCACACAGCACGCAGCACGAAAGGGGCCCGCACCGCGCAGCCGCGGTGCGGGCCCTTCGCCGCGCGCCCCGGAAGGGCCCGCGGGCGGGGGTTCAGAGCGGGACGACCCGGAACAGCGGGATCCCCTGAGCCGCCTGCTCGAAGCTCTCCGGCCGCTTGTCCGGCACCACGCCGTTCTTCACGAAGATGCTCGCGCCCATCGGGACCTGGGTCGGGAACTGCCGGGCGATCGGCCCGCGCTCGTGCGGCGGCACCTCCACCAGCCCGACCCGTCGCGCCTTGCGGCCGCGCACCAGCACGCCCTCGCCGGCCGCCCGGACGTTCTTCACCCAGTCCGACCCGGGGAACGCCTGGAGGATGTACATCGTGCCGTCGACCGTCACCGGCGCGACCGGGTTGGTGTACTCGCGGCCGGACTTGCGGCCCTTCACCTTCAACAGCTGCATCGGGCCGACCGGCAGACCGATCCCGTGGAAGACCTCCATCATCTTGTTGCCGAACCTCTGGAACCCGGTGACCCGGACGCGGGTGGGGGTGGACATGGCGGGTGCTCTCCTCTGGTGGAGTGTGCGGTCAGGAGGGGACGCCCGCCCGGTGCGGGTGCCACGCGACGCCCGGCCGGACGAGGCCGACGGCGTACGCCCTGGTGTGATCACGTCGATCCGGCTGTGCAGCTCCAACTTGCCGAGGAGGCTGCGGATGTGGCTCTTCACGGTGCTGGCGCTCAGCGCCAGGGCCTCGGCGATCTCCTGGTTGGACCAGCCGCGCAGCAACAGGCTGACCACCTCGATCTCGCGCCAGGTCAGTCTGGCCAGCTGGGCCCGCAGCGCCGGGTCCCCCACTCCGGTCAGCGGGCGGTCGCCGCTCCCGGGCCGGCCTCCGGCCACCTGGTAGCCGGAGCCGGCCAGGCGGACCGCCGAGACCAGCATCGCCGGATCGGTGAGGCCGGCCAGGGTGCCGTGCACGCCCGGCGGGACGTCGTCGTGCGCACCGGCCCCGCCGAGGCGGAGCAGCAGGACGCGCGGCGCCCCGTGGGTGCCGTCGGCCAGCGCGGCCAGCACCGGCTCCGGATCGGCGTCGTCGAGGATCACCACCACGTCGGGGCGGCACTCGGCGGCCGCGCGGTCCACCGCGCCGGGGTCGGTCGCGCTGTGGCGGGGCGGCGCGAAGCCCTCGGCTCCCGCGAGCGCGGAGACCACGCCGATCCGGCTGAACGGGCTGTCACTGATCACCAGGATCGACAGCGGCCGCTCCGGGGATCCCTCCCCTGCCGACGGTCCAGAGGTCGTCACGCCGCCCACCTCCCTTCGGGCAGAGCCCGGCCGGCGGTCGAATCGACGACGGGCCTGGTCGGCACGGTCCTGGCCGCCCACAGGGCATGAATAGCTTGCTACCTAAGCAGAGTGGCACGCTCCCGGGACGCTGTCAACGCGAAGCCCGCGATCTTCAACTCCCCTACCGGATCAAGCAGGTGGGGCACGGAACCGGTTTTCTCCGGGCTTTACCCACCGCTCGTACGGTAGAGACGCCATCGGGCCGAAGCGGCGCCCGCACAGGACGGTTCCACCGGCGGACGGCTCCGACAACGGCCCCGTCACCGGCGGACGTCCGGCCGTCGGCCGCGACCACCGCCCTCCACCAGGGTCCCGCCGTGCGCGGGGCCGATGGCCTTCCGATCTGGTCCACCCGAGCGATAGGCGGATTCATGGGCGCAACTGTGGGAGCCGGGACCGGCAGCGCCGCACCCCTGCGGCCCGCCGAGGTCTGGCGCCGGGCCGAGGACGCGCGCAGCTTCCTCGACCGGGCGGCGGCCGAACTGGCGGCGGTCAAGAGCGAACTCGACGGCATGCTCCGGGTCTCCCCCGGTGACCGCGTGCTCGACGTCGGCTGCGGGACGGGCGCCGACGTCCGGGCGATCGCCGCCCGGGTCGGGCCGGCCGGCCGGGTGGTCGGCCTCGACTCCAGCAAGGAGCTGATCGACCGGGCGGTGCCGGCCGGACCCGGCGACGCACCGGTCGAGTTCCACCACGGCGACGCGACCGCGCTGCCGTTCCCCGACGACGGCTTCGACGCCGCCCGGGCCGAGCGGGTGATCGAGCACGTCCCCGACCCGGCCGCGGCGGTCGCCGAGATGCTGCGGGTGGTCCGGCCCGGCGGCCAGGTGCTGATCACCGACCCCGACCACGGGCTCTGGGCGCCCGACCTCGACGACCGCGAGCTGACCCGCAGGATCATGGGCTGGTGGGGCGACCACGTCCCCAACCCCTGGGTCGCCCGGCAGCTGCGGGACCTGCTGGTCCGCGCCGGGGCCCGGGACGTCACCGTCACCGCCCGGCCGGTCGTGCTGACCAGTCTGGTAGCAGCCGACTCGCTCACCTGGATCGGCAAGGCCGCCGGCGCGGCCGCCGCCCAGGGGGTGGCCACCCCCGAGGAGGCCCGGGAGTGGGGCGAGGAGATCCTCCGCCGGGACGCCGAGGGCCGGTTCCTGATGCTCGGAACCTTCGTGATCGTCTCCGGGACCAAGCCGTGAGCGCCTCCGCGGCGCACCGCGAGCTCGTGGAGTCCTGGTTCACCAAGGGCTGGGCCGGCGGTGACACCGGGATCGCCGAGCAGGTCTTCTCCCCCGGGTTCGTGCTCAACGGCCGACGGGTCGGACCGGCCGGGCCCCGACGCAGCGTGGCCGGGGTGCACGCCGCCTTCTCCGACATCCGGGTCGACCTCGACCTGGTGCTCGGCGACGGCCGGTACGTCGTCACGCACTACACCACCACCGCCCGGCACACCGGCGACTACCGGGGCGTGGCCGCCACCGGGCGTTCGATCAAGGTGTCGGGGATCGTCATCTGGCTCATCGAGGACGGCCTGGTCGTCCAGGACTGGAACGCGTTCGACACCGCCGAGGTGGTCGCGCAACTGACCGCCGGACACGACAACGAGGAACGAGTGGGAGGCTGACATGAGCGAGGCAGTCACCGCCAGGCCCGACTACGACGTGATCATCCTGGGCGCCGGCATGGCCGGCACCGTGCTGGGCGCCGTCCTGGCCCGCCGGGACGTCCGGGTGCTGATCATCGACGCCGGCGTGCACCCGAAGTTCGCCGTCGGGGAGTCCACCACGCTCTACACCCTGAAGGGCTTCCGCCAGCTCGCGGAGCGCTACGACGTGCCCGAGCTGGAGTACCTGACCTCCTACGAGGGCGGGCTGTCCAACATCGCCCCGACCTCCGGGGTGAAGAAGCACTTCGGTTTCATGCTGCACCACGAGGGCCGCGAGCCCGATCCGCGCGAGGTCAACCAGTTCAGCCCGCCGTCGAAGGCGCTGCAGACCGGCCACCTGTTCCGCCAGGACACCGACGCCTTCCTGTTCCACACCGCGATCAAGTACGGCTGCGACGTGCGCCAGGGCTTCCGGGTCAGCGACCTCGAACTCGGCGAGCACCAGGTGTCGGTGGCGGACCCGTCCGGCGAGCGGTTCACCGCCCGCTTCCTGGTCGACGGCAGCGGATTCCGCTCGCCGGTGGCCGACAAGCTCGGACTGCGCGAGGCACCGGACGCGCTCAAGCACCACTCCCGGTCCCTGTTCACCCACATGATCGGGGTCCGGCCGACCGACGAGGTGCTCCGGATGGAGCCGGAGGACCTGCCGCCGATCCCCTGGGTCGAGGGCACCATGCACCACATGTTCGAGCGCGGCTGGTTCTGGTCCATCCCGTTCAACAACGAGCCGCGCTCGCTGAACCCGCTGGTCAGCGTCGGTCTGACCTTCGACGAGCGGCTCTACCCGCGCCAGGAGGGCATGACGCCCGAGGAGGAGTTCCGCTTCCACGCCGCACGGTTCCCGGCGGTGGAGCGGGTCTTCAAGGACGCGAAGACCGTCCGGCCGTGGGTCTCCACCGGCCGGCTCCAGTACAGCTCGAAGCAGACCGTCGGCCACCGCTGGTGCCTGATGTCGCATGCGGCGGGCTTCATCGACCCACTGTTCTCCCGGGGCCTCACCAACACCACCGAGGTCATCAACGCCTTCGCCTGGCGGCTGTTCGAGGCGCTGGAGGAGGACGACTTCGACGTCGAGCGGTTCGCCTACGTGGACACCCTCCAGAAGGGGCTGATCCGCTGCAACGACGACATGGTCAACTGCTCGTTCATCGCCTTCTCCGACTACGAGCTGTGGAACGCCGTCTACCGGGTCTGGGCCGCCGCCGAGGTCCCGATCAACCTCCGCTTCGACCGCTTCATCGACCGCTTCCGCGAGACCCGTGACGACCGGGTCTTCCGCGCGATGGAGGACCTGCCGTACCCCGGCCTGCTGATGCCCGACCAGCCCAGCTACAAGTTGCTCTTCGACGACATGGTGCGGCTCTGCGAGGACTACGAGCAGGGGCGGACCACCGCCGGCGCCGCCGCCCGGGAACTGATGGACCGGATCCAGCGCTCCGAGGGCGTCCTGCGGGGCATCGGCCTGGAGGACCGCGAGCGCCGCTTCATGTTCCCCGGCATCCCCGAGCTGAAGGACATGACCGCCTGGCTCACCCAGCAGGCACCCGCCGAGATGCGCTACCTCGCCCCCGCCGACCCGTCCGGCTCCACCGCCGGGGCGCGTTCGGCCAGCGAGGTCATCATCCCCGAGTAGCGGGCGGGCGAGCCGTCGTGCGACGTGAGCCCCGCTCGGGGACGCACCGGCCCGGCCGGCCGGGACGGCTGGGCCGGCGCGTCCTCGGCTTCCTGTACCGGGGGCTGATGCTCCTCGGCGCCCAGTGGGTGCCCGCCGTGCTGGACCCGGAGCTGAGGGTACTGCCGACGGCGGCCCCGCCCCGGCTGGACGAGCCGCCGCGCGCGCACCCCGAGCGGCTCTGTCCACTTCCCCCGACGCCGGTGGAACGCGAGCTCTGGAACGCCTACTACGCCGAGTGACCGGGCCCGGGAACGCCCCTCCGGGCCCGGCCGGCGTTCCCGGGCGCGGGCCCTACCGGGTGAGGACCTGCTTCTCGCCCGCCTCCACCGCGAAGTCCAGCCGGTTGCCGGGCGGCGGGAAGGGGCAGATGAAGTGGTCCGCGAAGGCGCAGGGCGGCAGGTAGGCGCGGTTGAGGTCCAGCACCGTGCGGCCGTCCCGGTCCGGGGCGGGCAGGGTGACGAACCGGAAGCGGTAGGTGTCCCGGCCGCTGGTCGCGTCGGCGATCACGCCGCTCAGCCGGCCGTCGCCCGAGCGGCTGACCGTCAGGGTGCTGTGCTCGCCGGCGACGGTGAACGCGATCTGCCCGGTCACCGCGAGCGGGCGCTCCTTGCCGTCGGCGTTCGGGACGAGCACCGTCTGCCCGGCGCCGTCCTCGAAGGGGGTGAAGACCGCCGGAACGGCCCACTCCGGCGCGTAGGGGTAGGCCGAGATCCCGGCGAACGACGCCCGCCCGGGCGAATTCGGGTCGAAGACCCGCAGGGCCGGTTCGCCCTCGCGCTCGATCGGCACCAGCAGCACCTCGCCGAGCGCGGCGGTGTCCGCCGCCGGGTCGGTGTCCGGGCGCAGCAGCACCTCGCCGTCGACGGGGGTTTCCGCCCCCGCGACGGTGACGCCGTCGGCCGCCGCCGCCCGCAGCCGCACGCCCTCCGCGTCCGCCCACCAGACCCCGGGCAGGCCGGCGATCGCCGCCGGCTCCGGCTCCAGCCAGTGCGTACCGGTGAGCGCCAGCTGGCCGTGCGGCGCGCTGACGGTCGCCGCCCGTCCGTCGCTCCAGTGCTGCCATTCCTCCGCGGCCGTCGCCGTCATCGGCTCGCCCTCCCACTCCGGTCAGGGCCCGCGGGGCGGGCCGTCCGTTCTCCGTCACCCCATCGAACATCCGGTACCCGGGCCGGGCATTCCCAGTCCCGGACACCGTCGCACGGCGTCGCACAGCCGTCGCACGGCCGTCACGCCGGTCAACACGCCGTTCGCACGCGCCGCTGCCACCCGTCAGGCCTTGATCCGGCGGAACAGGCCCTCCTGCACCACCGACACCACCAGCTGCCCGCTCCGGTCGAAGATCTGCCCGCGCGCCAGGCCCCGGGCGCCGTGGGCGATCGGGGACTCCTGCTGGTAGAGCAGCCAGTCGTCGGTGCGGAACGGCCGGTGGAACCACATCGCGTGGTCCAGCGAGGCCATGTCGAAGTGCCGGGTGCCCCAGAGCGGCTCGACCGGGGCCCGGACGGCGTCCAGCAGCGTCATGTCGGACGCGTAGGTGAGCGCGCAGACGTGGATCAGCGGGTTGTCCGGCAGCGCCCCGTTGGTTCGCAGCCAGACGCCGCTGCGCGCCTCGACCCCGGCGAGCTCCTCGGTGCTCCAGCGCAGCCGGTCGACGTAGCGGATGTCGAAGGGCTGGCGCCGGCTGATGAACGGGGGCAGCTCGCCGAGCCGGGAACCGACCTCGTCCAGTGCGCTCGGCAGCTTCTCCGGGCCGGGCACCTCGGGCATCGGGTACTGGTGCTCGATGCTGTCGGGCTCCGGGGCGTGGAAGTCGGCGGTCAGCGCGAAGATCGACCGCCCGCCCTGGATCGCCAGCACCCGGCGGGTGGTGAACGAGCGGCCGTCCCGGAGCCGGTCCACCTGGTAGACGATCGGCACCCCCGGCACGCCGGGCCGCAGGAAGTACGCGTGCAGCGAGTGGACCGGGCGGTCGTCGTCCACGGTGCGCCCCGCCGCCACCAGCGCCTGGCCGGCCACCTGCCCGCCGAACGTGCGCTGGAGCGCCTCCTCGGGGCTGCGCCCGCGGAAGATGTTCAGCTCGATCTGCTCAAGGTCCAGCAGTGCGACAAGATCGTCGACGGGGGTAGCCATGGGACACGTCCTCTCCGGGCCGCCGCCCGGGCCGGAGGTCTTCCGCCCCGCCGCCGGCAACCCGTTCTCTCGAATTCTCCAGCCCAATCGAATTCCTCAGCGAGCCGGGACATTCCCCGAACCCGGGCCGGCCGTGCCAATTCACTCGAACGAGGTCGAACAGTAGCCCCTGCGCGAAAGGTCACCGCAGGTGGGAGCAGGGTGGCACCGGTCACAGGCCCGACTGCCGGACGGTGATGTTCAGCCGCCCGGTCAGCCCCAGCGCCGGGTCCGCCGTCCCGGGCAGGGTCCGCACCACACCGTGGTACGCGAACCTGGCCGGGCCGCCGAACACCAGCAGGTCGCCGCCGCGCAGCTCCAGATCGGTCCACGGCCTGGTCCTGGTCTCCGTGTTCCCGAGCCGGAAGACGCAGGTGTCGCCGAGCGACAGCGAGACCACCGGGGCGTCGGCGCGCTCGTCGCGGTCCTGGTGCAGGCCCATCCGGGCACCGTGCGGGTAGTGGTTGACGATCGCGACGTCCGGCTCGTAGCCGACGGCCCCGGCGATGCCCCCGATGCCCCCGATACCGCCATCCTCACCGCCACCGCCGGCCGTGGGCCCGTACGCCTCGGCCACCGCCCGCCGGGCGAGCGTGCCGAGCTCGGCCGGGAAGGGTTTGACCGGGGTGCCGTCCTCGGCGGTGTCGGAGTAGCCGTAGGGGTACCAGTGGCGACCCAGGCTGACCATCCGGACGGACATCGTCCCGCCGGTGGGCATCCGGACGGTGTGCATCCCCGCGGGCGGGCGCGCCCAGTCCCGGCAGGCGGCGACCAGGCGCAGCTGCGCCGCCGCGTCGAGCCAGCCGGGGAGCAGCACCGCCCCCGGAGCCGGCTCGGACCGTCCGCGCTCGGGGGAGGCGTCGAAGAGTCCGCCGAACAACTCGCCCTGGGTCACGTCCCCATCCTCGCGCACCCCTCCGACAACGGCCGGACCCGGCAACGGCCGGAAACCCCCGACGGCCGCCCTCCCGTGGTGCGGGAGGGCGGCCGTGGAGGCGTGGATCAACCGGTCTCGGATCGACCGGCGTCGGATCAGACGGTGAGGGTCTGGCCCGGCAGGATCAGGTCCGGGTTGGCACCGATGACCTTGGCGTTGTTGTCGTACAGGGCGTGCCAGTCGATGCCCTTGGCGGCGGCGATGCTGCTCAGGGTGTCGCCGGCCTTGACGGTGTAGGTGCCGTTGACCTGCTTGGCGTCGTTCGAGGTCCAGGACTTGCCGGACTTCGCGGCCTTGTCGGCCTTCGGCGCGGCCTCGGTCTTCGGCGCGGCCTTGGGGGCCTCAACAGCCTTGGGAGCCTCGACAGCCTTCGGGGCCTCGACGGCCTTCGGCGCGGCCTTGGGGGCCTCGACGGCCTTCGGCGCGGCGGCCTTCGGGGCCTCGGTCGCCTTGGGGGCGGCCGGCTTCGGGGCCTCGGTGGCCTTCGGGGTGGAGGTGTCGACCGCGGCGGCGGCGCCGCCCTTGGTCAGACCGGCCTTGACGGAGCAGACGGGCCAGGCGCCCGGGCCCTGCGAGGCGAGGACCTTCTCGGCGACGGCGATCTGCTGCGCCTTGGTGGCCAGGTTGGCCTGCGAGGCGTAGGCGGTACCGCCGAAGGCGGCCCAGGTGCTGGAGGTGAACTGCAGACCGCCGTAGAAACCGTTGCCGGTGTTGATGGCCCAGTTGCCGCCGCTCTCGCACTGGGCGACAGCGTCCCAGGTGGAGACGGAGGCGGCCGAGGCCGAGGTGGCCGTGACGAGGCCGGCCACCGGCAGGGCCGCGACAGCGGCGCCCGCCACCACGGCCATCCGAACGCGGTTGCGCTTGGTGGCGGTGGTGGTGGCAGCGGCGATCTCGTTACGGAAGGTCATGAGGTTCCTCTCGACAGCCCCGGGAGGGCATGCGGAACCAAGCCCTTGAGGGTCTGGAATCGCGCGCCGCGTCCGTCGGGCGGCCGGAGACGTGTCGGACGTTCCGTGCCGCCCCGGCCACCCGCCACACACCGGCGACCTGTTCGAGCGGTCGCGTCGGCGGGCACTGCCGGCGCCGGTGCGAACCGGCGGGCTGTGCGTCGGGGGTGAACCCGGGTGGTGCTCGTTGCACCGCCAATGAAGCTACGAGGCGGGCGGCCGGGGTTCAAACAGCCGGAGGTCTCCCCAGCTCAGCACGGCGTTACCGGCGGTAACGACCATGTAAATCTGTCCAATTTGTCCGTTTTAACCGTCATTTCCTAGATCAAACATCGACGAGCCGTGACTCACCTCACCGTTTCATTCCGGCAGTCCCGCCATCGAGATCGACAGATTGCGACGCCGAGAACACCCTCCGCGATCGGATCAGAGGCAATTCCCGTCACCCCTACCCCCCACCCGTGACCCCTGCCACAAGGGCCCGTTGGTAAGGGCGGCCGGGCCGCCGCCGCCTCCCGGCTCGAACAGACCCGACCTTCCGGCTCCACCGCGTTCGACCCCGGGGGCCGGCCCCGAGACCCCGGGCGCCGGCCCCGACAGCCCCCAACCGGTATTTCCGACCCCGCACCGAGGAGACCCAGTGCCGCGCATGCTCGACGTCAGCGACGAGGTCCGATCCGAGATCGGCGACGACGAGGCCGACCGCCTGCTCGGCGGCGCCCACGCACCCGACAACTACGAATGCACCTCCTGCCGCACCCCCGGCGACGCCCTGCTGGAGCCGACCAGCACCGTGCTGTTCGTCGGCGACGAGACGGCCGTGCTCGCCTTCGCCCATGCCCGCTGCATTCCGTCCCAGGTCGTCCCGGTCGCCGAGGAGCAGCTGGCCGGCGCGGTCCGCAGCATCAGCCAGGCCCAGAGCGACGTGTCCGCCGACCCCGCCCGGCTGCAGCCGTCCCTCCCCGCCCAGGCCCTTCCCGC
>NZ_JZWY01000319.1:0-217 GCF_000966955.1 Streptomyces sp. NRRL S-495 | reverse complement strand
AGGCCCTCCCCGCCCCTGCCGCTCCCGCCCCGGCCGCGGCGTCCGACCCGGCCGGCCGGACGGGCGCCCCCGGCCAGGCCGCGATCCTCGGCATCACCTGCGGACTGGTGCTGCACGGCGACACCGGCCACGCCTCGCTGGTCGTCGAGCCGACCGGGCCGGTCGGCCGGCCCGGCAACACCACCGGCGAGGACGAGTTCCTCGACCTGCTCCAGGA
>NZ_JZWY01000318.1:0-465 GCF_000966955.1 Streptomyces sp. NRRL S-495 | reverse complement strand
TTCCTCGACCTGCTCCAGGACGCGGGCTTCCAGCCGGTCGCCGACCTCGACAAGACGCCGGACCAGCTGCCCGGCTGGTCGGTGCTGGTGGCGATGGGCAAGCTGCACGCGATCCTCCAGCCGGCCGCGGCCGGGGGCAGCACCGGCTGGTGGCAGGCCCACCAGCCGCTCCAGGTGACCGATGCCTGGCGGTTCGCCGCCAACCAGCTCGGCGAGGTGACCATGTACGCCGTCCCGGCCGGGACGGTCGGCCGACAGCCGCGCGAGGACCTGCTGCGCCAGGCACTGGAGCGCGCGGTGGCGATGGGCCAGGTGGTGTCCGCCTCCCTCCCGCTCGCCGGCACCTGAGCCGCGCCCGGGGCCGCCGACCGGACCACCAGCCGGACCACCGACCGGAGCGCCCGCCGGTGGGGGCCGCCGCCCGAACGCGGCCCCCACCGGCGGCAGCCGGGACGGCACCCCCGC
>NZ_JZWY01000317.1:0-1192 GCF_000966955.1 Streptomyces sp. NRRL S-495 | reverse complement strand
CCGCCCAGCACCCCGGCAGGCGGCCGCCGCACCCCGCATCCCCCGGCGTCCTCACTCGTTGGGCCCTGCGTGTACAGCTACGACGTCCCCGCAGCCCCCCGGCGGTCCGCCGCCTCCCGCGCGATCCCGGGCATGCGCCCGTCGTACGACGCCGAGCACCCGCACTCGGCGACGCCGATCTACGACGAGCTGTACTCCGAGTACCGGCGCCTCTTCCGCGCCCTGCCCGGCGACCGCTCCGGCGAGGAGGACCTCACCTTCGCGGGCTTCGCCGTCCGCGACACCGGCCCGGGGCGCGCCGACCACCGCACCGACCACCGGACGGACCACCGCGGCTACCCCCCGCAGCACCAGGCGTTCCAGACGTACGCGGGCCAGGCGATCGGCCTCCCCCAGTTCATGCCGAGCCAGCCGGGCAACCCCGACCACACCGGCCCGGCCGAGCAGCACGGCCACACAAGCCACACCGGCCACCAGGGCCCGCACAGCCAGCACGGCCACAGCGGACTCCCCGCCCTCCCGGCCCAGATCCACGCACACGACCAGGGCCACACCCAAGGAGGCCACCCCGGCCACGCGCCGAGCCCGTACGCGACCGGCTTCCACCCCGTCGCCGCCCCGGCCCACCCCCATGCACCGGCCCCGGCCCAGTTCGGCACCGGCCAGGGCTGGGTGGCGGCCGGCTACCTCGGCTCCGTCCCGCACCCGATGGCGACGCACCTGCCCGCGCCGGCCCCGGTGACGGTCCCGGTCCCGGCCCCCGTGCCGACCGTGGGCACCGCCTACGGCCCCGGCGGCGGCCCCGGCGCGACCAGCGGCGGCCGCCACCGCAGCCTGCTCTCCCTCCCCCCGGGCCGCGGCGGCGACCACCACTGACCCACCGCACCCCGCACCCCGAACCCGGCCGGACACGACGAAGGGCCCCGCCACCCGGTCCGAAGACCGGCCGACAGGGCCCTTCCCCACGGCTTCCGCCCGGCTCACCGCATCAGCGGCTCCACCGGAGCGTCATCCGTCACTTCTTCCGGCTGCGCTTCTCCCGCACCCGCACCGAGATCGAGATCGGCGTCCCGACGAAGCCGAACTCCTCGCGCAGCCGGCGCTCGATGAAGCGCCGGTAGCCCGCCTCCAGGAAGCCCGAGGCGAACAGCACGAACCGCGGCGGCCGGGTGCCCGCCTGGGTGCCGAACAG
>NZ_JZWY01000316.1:0-12857 GCF_000966955.1 Streptomyces sp. NRRL S-495 | reverse complement strand
CCGCCTGGGTGCCGAACAGGACGCGCGGCTGCTTGCCACCGCGGATCGGGTGCGGGTGGGCGGCCACCAGCTCACCGAGGAAGGCGTTCAGCCGGGCGGTCGGGATCCGGGTCTCCCAGCCCTGCAGCGCGGTCTCGATCGCCGGGACGAGCTTCTCCATGTGCCGGCCGGTCTTGGCCGAGACGTTGACCCGCGGCGCCCACTGCACCTGGACGAGGTCGCGCTCGATCTCGCGCTCCAGGTAGTAGCGGCGCTCCTCGTCGAGCTGGTCCCACTTGTTGTAGGCGATGACGACGGCGCGACCGGCCTCGACGGCCATCGTGATGATCCGGGTGTCCTGCTCGGCGAGGGTCTCGCTGCAGTCGATCAGGACGACGGCGACCTCGGCCTTCTCCAGCGCGGCGGAGGTGCGCAGCGAGGCGTAGAAGTCGGCGCCGGCGGTCATGTGGACCCGGCGGCGGATGCCGGCGGTGTCGACGAACTTCCAGGTCTTGCCGCCGAGCTCGATCATCTCGTCGACCGGGTCACGGGTGGTGCCGGCCAGCTCGTTGACGACGACGCGGTCCTCGCCGGCGACCTTGTTCAGCAGGCTGGACTTGCCGACGTTCGGCCGGCCGATCAGCGCGACCCGGCGCGGGCCGCCGGGGGCGGCGTCGCCGAAGGTCTGCGGCGGGGCCTCGGGCAGGGCGGCCATCACCGCGTCGAGCAGGTCGCCGGAGCCGCGGCCGTGCAGGGCGGAGACCGGGTAGGGCTCGCCCAGGCCGAGCGACCAGAGGTAGGCGGCCTCGGCCTCGGTGGACTGGCCGTCGACCTTGTTGGCGCAGAGCACGGTCGGCTTGCCGGCCCGGCGGATGATCTTGATCAGGGCCTCGTCGGTGTCGGTGGCACCGACGGTGGCGTCGACCACGAACAGCACCGCGTCGGCCTGCTCGATACCCAGCTCGGCCTGGGCGGCGACCATGGCGTCGATGCCGAGGACGTCGATCTCCCAGCCGCCGGTGTCGACGACCTTGAAGCGGCGGCCGTTCCAGGCGGCCTCGTAGCTGACGCGGTCGCGGGTGACGCCGGGCTTGTCCTCGACGACGGCCTCGCGACGGCCGATGATGCGGTTGACGAGGGTCGACTTGCCGACGTTCGGGCGGCCGACGATGGCCAGCACCGGAAGCGGCGCGTGGCTGCCGTCGCCGAAGCCGTCCACGTCGTCGAGGTCGAAGCCCTCCTCGGCGGCGAGCGCCATGAACTCGGCGTAGTCGGCGGCGTCCAGCTCGCCGGGGCCGGCGGAGGTGTGCTCTGCGGTCATGTTCGTACTGTCCGTTTCCCGGTGCGGCCCTTCCCAGGGACGCGCCGTGCGTACCTGCCCCTCCGGGGCAGCGCGAGTGGGTTCGGGTGCCACCACGGCACCCGCTTGTTGTCAGAAAGTTCTTGCCGGAAGTTCCGGTCGAGGAGCCGGACCGAACGGTCCGGCCGGTCTCAGACCGTCGAGAGCGCGGCTCCGGCCCGCTGCTCGACCAGCGTCGTGATCCGGTCGATCACCTGCTCCAGGGTGAGTTCGCTGGTGTCCACCAGCACGGCGTCGGCGGCCTGGGTGAGCGGCGCGGTCGCCCGCGAGGAGTCCGCCGCGTCCCGGCGGGCCAGGTCGGCGGCCATCGCGGTGATGGTCGCCTCGTCCAGGCCCTTGGCCCGCAGCTCGGTCGCCCGGCGCTCGGCCCGGGCCGCCTCCGACGCGGTCAGGAAGACCTTGACGGTGGCGGTCGGGAAGACCACGCTCCCCATGTCCCGGCCCTCGGCGACAATGCCGCGCTCGGCGACGCCGGCGCAGCCGCGCTGCAGCTCGACCAGGCGGGCGCGCACCGCCGGCACCGCGGAGACGGCGCTGACCTGCGCGGTCACCTCGGGACCGCGGATCGGGCCGGAGACGTCGCGGCCGTCGACCGTGATGGTCGGACCGTCCGCGTCCGTGCCGGACACGATCACCGGCTTGCCGCAGGCGACAGCCACCGCCTCCGGGTCGGCCACGTCGATGTCGTTGGCCAGCATCCACCAGGTCATCGCCCGGTACATGGCACCGGTGTCCAGGAAGCTCAGGCCCAGCCGGGCGGCGACCGCCCGGGAGACGGTCGACTTGCCGGAGCCGGAGGGTCCGTCGATGGCGACGACGACCGGGGCGTGCGCTCGGTCGGCAGTGTCCACGGCGCGAACCTCTCTCTGGAGCTGGGATCTCTGATCTCTGAGCATGGCAGCCCGGATCTACGGGGCAGCCGGGGATTGTCTCCCTCAAGGTTAATGGACCGACGCCCGACCCGGCCCCGCCGGTGCCGAGCCCCCCGTCCACCCCGCCCCGGACCGGGAAACCGGCCCGGCAACCGAGTCGGGCCCCGGGCCGGCAGGGCACTCGGTCCCGGAACCGCAGGGCACTCAGTCCCGGACGCTCCACCCGCTCGCCCGCAGCGCCGCCGTCAGCGGCCGGACCGCACCCGGCGCCACCGCCAGCTGGACGAAGCCCACCTGCTGGCCGGTCGAGTGCTCGATCACGACGTCCTCGATGTTGACCCCGGCCGCACCGACCTCGCCGAACAGCCGGCCCAGCTCGCCGGGCTGGTCGCCGAGCACGACGGCGACGGTCTCGTAGCGGGTGGGCGGTGCGCCGTGCTTGCCCGGGATCCGGGCCTGGCCGGTGTTTCCGCGCCGCATGACCGCCTCGATGCCCGCTCCGCCGCTCCGCCGCTCGGCCTCCTCGGCGGCCTGCAGGGCGCGCAGCGCGGTGACGGTCTCGCCGAGGTCGGTCGCGAACTCCGCCAGCACGTCCGCCACCGCGCCCGCGTTGGCGGACAGGATGTCCACCCACATCGCGGGGTTGGAGGCGGCGATCCGGGTGACGTCCCGGACGCCCTGGCCGGAGAGCCTTATGGCGGTCTCGTCGGCGTGCTCCAGCCGGGCGGCGACCAGCGAGGAGAGCAGCTGGGGGGCGTGCGAGACCAGGGCGACCGCGCGGTCGTGGGCCGCGGCGTCCATGACGATCGGCATCGCCCCGCAGAGCGCGACCAGTTCGAGGACGGCGTTCAGCGTCCCGGTGTCGGTGTCGGGGGTGGGGGTGAGCACCCACGGCCGGCCCTCGAACAGGTCGGCGCGGGCGGCCAGCGGGCCCGACCGCTCCCGCCCGGCCATCGGGTGGCTGCCGAGGTAGTGGACGGTGTCGCAGCCGAGCGCGGCGATCTCGGCCCGCGGACCGTCCTTCACGCTGGCGACGTCGGTGTAGTACTGCGCCAGGCCGCGGCGCTGGCAGTCGGCGAGCACCTTGCCGACCAGCGCGGGCGGGACGGCGATGATCGCCAGGTCCACCGGGCCGTCGGCCGGCTCGGTGGTGCCGGCGCCCAGCGAGGCGGCGGTGCGGGCGGCGTCCGGGTCGGCGTCCTCCAGATGGACGGTCAGACCCCGTCCGGTGAGGGCGAGCGCGGCGGAGGTGCCGATGAGTCCGGTACCGACGACGACAGCTGTGCGCATGGCGGGGTGGCTCTCCTCACAGAACGGAACGGAACAGCAACGGGGCGACACCGGCCGGCACGGAACCACGCGGAACAGAACCGCGGACCGGGGTCCGCCTTATCCTCCCCCATCGCCACCGCCCACGCGGCCGCCACCCGCAACCGCACCGGGCCCCGCCGCCGTCCCCACTCACACGGACCCGCACCACCCGCCCCCCGGCACCGCCCCCCACACACAACACCGACCGGACGGCACCGACCGAGCGCGGCCGCCCGCACGCCACGCACGACGGAAAACCGGGGACGCGGGAACGGGCACACGGCAGGATGGGCCGCCCGGGAGAAGGCTCGGCGCGCGCTCGGCGCCGAAGGTACGCGACGAAGGGGTTGGCCGGGTGAACGATCAGCACAGCAGCGACCAGCATCAACCGCAGGACAACAGCACCACCACCGGTTCCACCACCGGGAACACCGGAGGAGGAACCACTGTCCCGACCGTCCCCTCGGTCCTGGACTCCGTCGTCGTCCACGCCGCCGGCGCGGTCTGCCGCCGCCGGGCCCGGGTGGCCCTGCCCCCGGACGGGCGGGTCCGGCTGACCGGCCTGCCCGGAAGACTCGACGAACGCTCGCTGCGCGCCCGGGTCCTCTCCGGCCCGGCCGGCACCGCCGTCACCGGGGCCCGGCTGGAGGCGGTCGCCGAACTCCGCGACCCCTCCGAGCTGCCCGAACTGCGCCTGCGGCTGGACGCGGCCAGGGAGCACGAGAGCACGCTGCGGGAACGCCTCCGGCTGGTGCTCGCCACCGTCGCCGAGACCACCGCGCTGCGCGCCGTCCCGCCGGCCCGCCGCCGCGACGAACCGCTGCGCCGTACACCGGCCGACGCCTGGCTCGAACTCGCCGACTTCGTCGACGAACGCCTCGAACGACTCCACCGGCGCGCCGAGCTGCTCACCCGGGACATCGAACTCGCCGAGCACGAGACCGAGTTGCTCGCCGACCGGATCGCTCGCGCGACCACCGCCGACCCGCAGCAGGCGATCACGACCGCGACCACCGCCCTCCTCACCCTCACCGCCGCACCCGACCGCACCACACCTGACCGCACCGCCCCCGACCGCACCGCCCCCGAGCTGGACATCGAGCTGGAGTACACCGTCCAGGCCGCCCGCTGGGTGCCCTCCTACCGGCTGTCCTACCGCCAGGGCGACGACACCGGCCGCCTGGTCCTGCGCGCCTCCGTCGCCCAGCAGACCGACGAGGACTGGACCGGCGTCCGCCTCGCCCTCTCCACCGCCGACCTGGAACGCCGCACCGACCTGCCCAAGCTGCGCTCGCTGCGGATCGGCCGCAGCCAGCCCGCCCCGCCGCCCTCCGGCTGGCGCGAGCCCCCGGCCGGGCTGTCCGACCTGTTCTCGGCCTACGACGCGGTCGGCCCGCGCCCGGTGCCGGACCGCCCGCTCCGGTCCCCCGGGGCGCCGCTCGCGGTGCCGGTCCCGGTCAGCCCGACCGTCGCCGCGCCGCCCCCGCCCCCGGCCCCGGCGNTTCCCCGCCCCGGCCCCCCAGGCCCCGGGCGGCTTCGGCCCGGCCGGCCCCGCAGCACGTGGCGGCACCCAGGGCGGCCTGCGCTCGGCCGAGGAACCGTCCGGGTTCGCCGGCTACGGCGGGGTGCCGCTGCCGCCCGAGGCCCGCCGCGTACGCAAGGGCTACACCGCCGAGGGCGCTGGAACCGCCGAGGAGGCCGACTTCCTCCTCGCCGGCGCGCCCGCCCCGTTCGCGCCCCCGCCCGGACCGCCGGTCCCGGACGAGCGGCTGCTCGACTACCCCGTGCTCGAACTGCTCGGCCCGGACGGCGACACCGACCGGCGCGGCACCCTGCACCGCGCGTTCCGTCCGGGTGCGGGCATCCGAACCGCGGTCGGCCCGTACGGCGCCCGGCTGCAGCGCCTCCCGATGCCGCTGCACCGCCGCGGGTCTCGGCCGGCTCCTTCGACCACCGCTTCGACGCCGCCGCGCCCGCCGACATCCCGTCCGACGGCACCTGGCACACCGTCACGATCGACGACATCGCGGTGAGCGTCCGGCCCGAGTACGTCGCCGTGCCCGCGGTCGAGGAGCGGGTCTACGCGACCCTGGTGCTCACCAACGGCACCGCCCGCGCCGTGCTCGCCGGTCCGGTCGAGGTGACCGTCGACGACGAGTTCCTGCTCACCGGGGCCCTGCCCACGCTCGCCCCCGGCGGTGTGCGCCGACTGGGCATCGGTGTCGCCGAGTCGGTCGAGGTGACGCGCCGTACCGAGCTGCACGAGTCCACCGCGGGCATGCTGAACAGCAGCACCGTGCTCGACCACCGGGTACGCGTCGAGCTGGCCAACCGGCTCGGCCGCCCGGTCACCGTCGAGGTCCGCGAACGGGTACCGGTCAGCTCCGACGCCGATGTCCGGATCGAGGAACGGCCCGGCTGGCACGCACCGGACGAACCGTCCCCCGAGTGCCCGCCCGGCACCCGGCTCCGGCGGGTCGACCTGCCGCCGGGCGGCCGGGCCGAGCTGGACGGCGGCTACCAGATCAGAATCCCGGCCGGAAAGGCCATCGTCGGCGGAAACCGGAGGAACTGAACGATGACCGTCACCCCCCTCCCCGGCGCCGCGAGCGCGGGCGCCCCGGGGCCAGGCACCCCAGGCGCCCCAGGCACCACCGCCCCCGCCCTCACCACCCCGCACCCCGTCACGCCCCTTCCCGTCACCACCGTCACCTGCCTGGAGGACCGCGCCCGGATCGGCCGCACCGCCTCCCTGGACCTGACCGCCGGCGTCCAGCGGCTGCGGCTCGGCCCGCTCACCGCCCTCGCCGTCGACCGCACCCTGCGCGCCGAGTCGGACACCCCGGGCGTACGCGTCCTGGACGCCCGGATCACCCGCGCCTGGACGCCCCACGCACCCCTGCCGCCCGGCCCGGACGACTCCGAGCTGCGCCACCGGCTGCACGCGCTGGAGGTCCGGATCCGCGAGGAGGAGCGGCTGACCGACCGGCTGGAGGCCCGACTGGCCCTGCTCGCCCAGCTCAGCACCGATCTGCTGCGGGAGGTCGGCGAGGGCGCCGGCGCCGGCGAGGTCGAACGCACCCGCTGGCACCGCGAGCTGGACCGGGTCGACACCGGCCGCGAGCAGCACGGCGAGGAACTGCGTGCCGCCCGGGTCCGGCTGCGCCGGCTGGAGGTGGACCGCGCCGCGGCACTCGGCGCCCTGGAGGAGTCCGAGGAGCGGCCCGCCGAACTGGTCGCCCACCTCGAACTCACCGTCGAGGCCGCCGCGGCCGGCCCGGCCCGGCTCACCGTGCACCACCTGGTGCCGTGCGCCCTGTGGCGGCCGTCCTACCGCGCCACCCTGGCCGACGGCGTGCTGCGGCTGGAGTCCGAGGCGGTGGTCTGGCAGCGCACCGGCGAGTCCTGGGACGGGGCCCGGCTGACCTTCTCCACCGCCCGGTCGGCGCTGGCCACCGAGCCGCCGGCGCTCGTCGAGGACGTGCTGACACTGCGCGATCGCACCAGCGAGGAGAAGCGCGCCGTCGAGGTCGAGCTGCGCGAGGAGGCGATCTCCGAACTGGGCCCGGACGGCGTGGTGCCGGGCGTGGACGACGGCGGCGAGGTGCGGGTGCTGAACGCCCCGGCCCCGGCCACCGTGCCGTCCGACGGCAAGGCGCACCGGGTGCCGCTGGCCGCCTTCGACGGTCCGGCGCACAGCGAGTTCAGCTGCGCGCCGGAGCTGTCGCCGCTGGTGACCCAGGTGGTCCGGTTCCGCAACACGGCCGGCCACCCGCTGCTCGCCGGGCCGGTCGAGCTGGTCCGCGGCAGCGGATTCACCGGGCGCGGGCAGCTGCCGTTCACCGCGGCGGGCGCCGACACCGAGCTGTCCTTCGGCAGCTCGGACGGCTACCGGGTGGTGCGGGAGACCGAGGAGCGCCGGTCCACCGCGGGCCTGAGCCAGCGTTCGGTGACCACCCGCACGGTGCGGCTGCACCTGTCCCGGTTCTCCGGCCCGGAGGAGCGGGACGAGCAGCTGGTCGCGGTGCGCGAACGGGTGCCGGTCTCCGAGGTGGCGGCGGTGGAGGTGCGGCTGCGCAAGGAGGAGTGCTCACCCGTGCCGGACGCCTTCGACGCCGAGGGCATCGTGCGCTGGGACGTCCCGCTCGGCCCGGGCGCCCGCCGCACGCTGACCCTGGTGTACGAGATCTCCGCCTCCTCCAAGGTGGCCGGCCTGTGAGCGGCGGCGGCCCGGGCGCCCGTCCGGGCCCGGCCGGAGCAGGTACAACAGGAGCATGATCCTGCACCTCGCTCCCCTGGACGACTGGCTGGCCGACCCCGGGCGGCCGTACGCGACCGCCTCGCTGCTCACCGACGGGTTCATCCACTGCTCGGCGGACGAGCCGACCGCGCTGGCCGTGGCCAACACCTTCTTCGCCGACACCCGCGGACCCCTGATGGTGCTGCTGATCGAGGAGTCACTGGTGGAACCGATGGTCAAGTGGGAGGCCCCGAACGGCGCACCGCCGCCCGGGGCCACTCCCGGGGTGCTGTTCCCGCACATCTACGGGCGGCTGAACCGCACGGCCGTGGTCGGCCTGGAGAAGGTCGAGCGCGGCCCGGACGGCCGCTGGGCGTCCCTCTCCCCCTGGAGCTGACGCCCGCCCGGCCGAGGGCCCTACAACCAGCCCCGCTCCCGGGCCGCCATCCCGGCCTGGAAGCGGGTGGTGGCACCCAGCTCGCGCATCAGCGACTGGAGCCGGCGCTGGGTGGTCCGGGCGCTCCAGCCCAGCGAGCGGGCGATCGACTCGTCGGTGAGGCCGGCCGCCAGCAGGCCGAGCAGCTTGCGGTGGTCGGCCTCCGGCTCCAGTGCCCCGTCCCCGGTGCCGATCGCGGCCTGCAGCTGGACGGCCCGCTCCCACTCCGCCTCGAAGAGCGTGTCCAGGGCCTGGAGCAGTGCCGAGGGGTGGATCACATAGGCGGCGTCGAGGACGCTGTCGCCGACGCTGATCGGGATGATCGCCATCCGGTCGTCCGACATGACCATCTTCATCGGGAGCACCGGCCTGACCCTGGCCTCCTCCCCGTCGGCGACACCGGCCAGGATGTTCTTCTCCAGCCGGCCCGGCCAGGCCACCGCCTCCCGGTCGTAGATGGTCCGGAACCGCACGCCCTCCCCCAGCCGCTGCCGCTGCAGCGGAATGTTGGCGACCGGGTCCTGGATGTAGGGCGGGCAGTCGAAGCCGCGGATCTGGTACTGGCTGGTCCCGGTGATGTGCTCCAACCGCTGGGCTATCGCCTCGCCGCCGGTCAGCACCTCGACCGAGTGCGCCGGGTCGGTGTACCGGGACGCCTCCCGGAAGGCGTCCATCAGCCGGTGCATCTCGGCCCGGGCGTGCCGCAGTTCGGACTCCCGGTGGCCGATCAGGGTGCCGATCGCCACGTCCGGGGCGACCGGCAGGAAGCGCTGGCGGTCCACCGGGGCCCGGGTGGCCATGCCCTGCTGGGCGAGCCGGTCCAGGGCCCGCAGGCTCTGCTGGGGGGTCAGGTCGCAGAGCCCGGCGAGGTCCTCGGCCGTGGACTGCGGGTTGGCCACCAGCGCCGCGTAGACCCGCCCGTCCGGCCCGGCCAGTCCCAGAGCGCTGAGTGGTGCATCGGACACGGCGTCGCTCCCCCGTTCGCCTCTCGCCCCCCGCACCGGGTGGCGCACTCCCGCCACCCGGCTGGTCGCGGTCAGGTGGCAATCCTCGGCCACGGATCACCGGGCTGACAAGGTGATCACCCCACGATGCGGTCCGCTTCACAGCAGATCCGCCGAACGACGGAGGGCCTCCCCGCCACTCGGCGGGGAGGCCCTCCGGGGACCGGGGGTCGGGGTGTTACAGCCCGACCTCGCGCATCAGCTGACCGACCTCGGGGTTGGTCAGCCGGCGCAGCCAGCCGGACTTCTGGTCACCGAGCGCGATCGGCCCGAAGTGGGTGCGCACCAGCTTCTCGACCGGGAAGCCCGCCTCGGACAGCATCCGGCGGACGATGTGCTTGCGACCCTCGTGCAGGGTCACCTCGACCAGGTAGTTCTTGCCGACGTTCGAGATCACCTTGAAGCTGTCGGCGCGGGCGTAGCCGTCCTCCAGCTCGATGCCCTTGGCGAGCTGCTTGCCCAGGTCGCGCGGGATCGGGCCCTGGATGGCGGCCAGGTAGGTCTTGGTCACGCCGTACCGGGGGTGGGTGAGGCGGTGCGCCAGCTCACCGTGGTTGGTGAGCAGGATGATGCCCTCGGTCTCGGTGTCCAGGCGGCCGACGTGGAACAGCCGGGTCTCCCGGTTGGTCACGTAGTCGCCGAGGCACTGGCGGCCGTCCGGGTCCTCCATGGTGGAGACCACGCCGGCCGGCTTGTTCAGCGCGAAGAACAGGTAGGACTGGGTGGCGACGGTCAGGCCGTCCACCTTGATCTCGTCGTTCTGCGCGTCGACGCGCTTGCCCTGCTCGGTGACGCGCTTGCCGTTGACCTCGACCCGGCCCTGGTCGATCAGCTCCTCGCAGGCGCGGCGGCTGCCGATGCCGGCCCGGGCCAGCACCTTCTGCAGTCGCTCGCCCTCGGGCTCGCCGAAGGTCTTCGGCAGCTTCACGGCCGGCTTGTCGTGGCGGGCCAGCACCGCGTCCTCGATCCGGGCCTGGAGCTCGCGCGAACGCTGCGGCTGGCGCCGCGGGTCGCCCGGAGCGGGCGCACCCTCACGGCGCGGCCGCGGGGCCGGGCTGGGCCGGCGCCCGGTGTAGCTGCCGCGGGCCGGGGTGGCGTTGGGGCCGCCGCCGAACTCGGGACGGTCGTACCTGCGCTCCTCGGGCCGCAGCGGGCGGTCCGGGAAGCGACGGTCGTCACGGCGGTCGTCACGGCGGTCGTCGCGCCGGTCGTCGCGCCGGTCGTCCCGTCGGTCGTCACGGCGGCCGTACGAGCCCGAGCCGGAGCCGGGACGGCCCGCGCCGGAGCCCGGACGACCCGCACCGGAGCCACCGCGGGGCGCACCGGAGCCGCCACGGCCCGAGCCGGAGCCACCGCCGTACGAACCTCCACGCTCACCGGCGCCACCGCGACCCGCACCGGAGCCACCGCCGTACGAACCCCCGCGCTCTCCCGAGCCGCTGCGGCCCGAGCCGCCCCCGTAGGAGCCGCCCCGGCCCCCGCCCTGTCCGCCGCGACCGCTGCCGCCGCCGCTGCTGTTCCTGCCGTTGCCACTGCTACGCATCAAAGTGTCCGTACGTCGTTACCGTCTGGGCTGTGCGGTCGTTTCGGCCGACCTCACCGCCCCCTACCGATCAGGCGCAGCCCGACCGGCCTCGCCACTGCCGTCCGCAGCCTTCGCGGCAGCGGCGGCGACCGCCTCCGCGATCATCGTGCCCTCCAGGGACTCCGCTTCCACGTCGTCGACCTCGGGCAGGAACGGGGCGAGCTCCGGCAGCTCGTCCAGGCCGCGGAGCCCCATCCGTTCCAGGAAGTAGTTCGTCGTCCGATACAGGATCGCACCTGTTTCGGGCTCGGATCCGGCCTCTTCCACCAGTCCTCGCTGTACCAGGGTACGCATCACGCCGTCACAGTTCACACCGCGGACGGCGGAGACCCGCGATCTGGACACCGGTTGCCGATAAGCGACCACCGCCAGGGTCTCCAGTGCCGCCTGGGTCAGACGGGCCTGCTGGCCGTCCAGGACGAAGCGGTCGACGGCCGGGGCGCAGGTGGCGCGGCTGTGGAAACGCCAGCCCCCGGCCACCTGCCGCAGGTCGAAGCCCCGCCCCTGGGCGGTGTACTCGGCGGACAGCCCGCGCAGGGCCGAGGCCACCTCCGCGCGCGGGCGCTCCAGCACGGCGGCCAGGTGGTCCTCGGCGGCCGGCTCGTCGACGATCATCAGGATCGCCTCCAGCTCCGCCCGCAGCCCCGGCCCGTCCTCCACCGGGAGGCCGCCGGGCAGATCCTCGGAAAAATCCTCCGGAAAATCGTCGGCAAGGTCCTCGGGAGAGTCCGCCGGAGAAGTCGACGGGGCCGACTTCTGGTGCACCACCTCCACCGGCGCCACCTCGACCGCCACGGCCGCGACGGCGGCCACGACCGCGGGGACGGCCCCGGGAACCGTCATCGGACCGTCCTCCAGGACGCTCGGCGCCGGTTCCTGCCACTCCTCGGCCCTCGGCTGCCCCGGCACCCCCAGCGCCCGCCTGGCCGGCCGTCCACCGCCCGCCTCGCCGTTCCCGACCGTCATCGCCCGTCCTCCTCGCCCTTCACCGACGCCGCCGACGCCGCCGATGCCCGCGACGACGCAGCCGCCTCGTCCGCCGGCCGGTCGAACTCGTCCGTCACCTCGATCGCGCCCCGGTCCGCCTCGGCCACCCAGCGCACCACCAGCTCGCCGAGCGCGTCCGGCTGCTCGAAGGCCAGCACCCGCTCCCGGTACAGCTCCAGCAGCGCCAGGAAGCGGGCGACCACCACCATGGTGTCCGGGGCGTCCTCGACCAGCCGCTGGAAGGTGGCCTCGCCCAGCTCGGCCAGCAGGTCGACCACCAGACCGGCCTGCTCGCGCACGCTCACCGGCGGGCTGTGGATGTGGTCGACGTAGACGACCGGCGCGGGCTTGGGCGTCATCGCCCGGGCGGCGAGCTGCGCGAAGCGCTCGGTGCCGATGCTGATCACGACCTCGGGCAGCAGCGCGGCGTGCCGGGGCTCCAGGCCGACGCTGCGCGGGCGCCGGAGCAGCTCGGCGGCCCAGCGCTCGCCGAACAGCGCCGCCGCCCGCTTGTAGGCCCGGTACTGGAGCAGCCGGGCGAAGAGCAGGTCTCGCGCCTCCAGCAGGGCGAGGTCCTCCTCGTCCTCGACCTCGGCGGCGGGCAGCAGCCGGGCCGCCTTGAGGTCGAGGAGGGTGGCGGCGACCACCAGGAACTCGGTCGCCGCGTCCAGGTCCCAGTCCGGTCCCATGGCCCGGATGTGGGCGAGGAACTCGTCGGTGACCGTCGCCAGCGCCACCTCGGTGACGTCCATCCGGTGTTTGGCGATCAGGCTCAGCAGCAGGTCGAACGGGCCCTCGAAGTTGTCCAGCCGGACCCGGAAGCCGCCCTGCGGCCCATCGGCACCCGGCCCGCCCGCTCCGCCCTCGCCGCCGGCGCCCACCGCGCCCACCGCGCCCACCGCGGCCGACGCGCCGGGCTCCGCCGCAGCGACGGCGGCGGCCTGGGCGACGACGGGGCTCTCGGACGTGCTCGGCATGACGGTCCATCTTCGCCCGGCAGCACCGGCCGGCCCGCACCGGGGCCGCCGACACGCCGGTCCCCTCCGGCCCCGCAGCCGCCCGTACGGCCGCCGCACGGCCCGG